>JAFGAQ010000350.1 GCA_016933595.1 Opitutales bacterium
ACCAAAAAGAAACGAAAGGCGCTGCTGACAGCCTTTCGTTGCTACATGAAAGCCCTCCCGGAAAAACCGTGGACCTACCGTTTCGACGTGGTCGAAATCCGCAGCAAAGCCATGTCCGATCCCGAAATCAATTACCTCAGGAACATCCGGATTTTCCCGAAGTGAGAAGCAGCTCAGCCGATTCGGCAGAAAGAAACGCTCGAATGCAAGCGCTTCTCCCGACCCGGAATTCCTTCATTCCGCTTTTTCAGCG
The DNA here is from genome assembly GCA_016933595.1 of Opitutales bacterium. Taxonomy (GTDB): domain Bacteria; phylum Verrucomicrobiota; class Verrucomicrobiia; order Opitutales; family JAFGAQ01; genus JAFGAQ01. The sequence goes on from JAFGAQ010000350.1 coordinate 254, forward strand.
TTCAATTCTCCCAAACCCTCCAAGGACTCGATATTGAACTGCTCCCCGAGGCGAACGATCTTCTCGAGATCGATTTCTCCCACAATATTCACAATCGAAAGCCGCGATCCGCGCCCCGAAACAATCGCCAGCGCATCAATCCGGTCGGGATGACGGGACTGCATGCAAATCTCGGTCCGTTCATCGCCATTGCGCATTCTCACGAGAGTCTGCCAACTGCCATCACGCATCGAATTGAGCAAATCGCTCGAACGGTTGTCGATTGATCCAACATCGCTCGCCCCGAAATCGAGGTCCACGACACGGATGAGCGCAATGGATTCGAGCATTTTCGCAAACTCCGGCTCCGCCTGCCGGACCAACCGTGCTGCCATTTGGAGGATGTTCGACTGCAGGAAGACCTCGGTCTTCACATTTGCCGAGTTTTCGTTCACAAACCGGTCCAGATCCAGATAACCCGATTGCGAACCGATACCTGCTCCATCGTCCTGTGCCGATATCGGACCACCCAAGGCGACCGCAATTCCGGCTGCCAACCATATCACATTACTCATTCTCATATGCCAACCTTTCCTTTATTGTATTAACTCCTTCGAACATTGTCCCGTGCATTTGACCTGCGGTGCTTTGCTTCACCGCGAGTTCACACGCATCCACACTGGGACGTCCCAAAATGCCACTGACCATCACAATCGACTGCCGCGCCAGTAGCGCAGCTTCTGCGACTTCCTGGTCCCGGTTGAGCTGTTGCCCATAGTTCCACCACAGGCCCGCCCCCAAAACACAAAGGCCAAGCGCCGCAACCGGGGCCATCCGACTCCAGCTCACCCATAACAGGGCATCTTTGCCGGTTTCACGGGCAACCGGGGCCAAACCACTCAGACGGTTCACCACCGCATCCGGACAGCTACATCCGTTAACCGTTTCCCTGACACCTTGCGCCATCGTCCGGTAGTCCGACAACAACCGGGCGGCCCCGGGATTGCTCCTGATCAATCGTCGGCACTTCCAGCGTTGAACCCAGCCGGCACTTCCCCACGCCACACAACTCAGCAAGTCGAGATCCTTGGGGGAGAGCTCCCCGTGATCCATGTTTTCAGTTTTCATGTTTCAATTCCTCCTGCAGCATCCGTCTGGCCCGCAGCAGATGCACTTTTACCGAATTGATCGGGAGACACAGGTGAGCCGCGATCTCCCTGTATTTCAAGCCGTTGACCTCATACATCAGGAACACGGACCGGAGGGTTTCCGGAAGCCCGTGAACCGCACGATCGATCCTCGTTCCAAGACTGCGACAGTCCATCTCCGCCGATGGGTCCGCCCCGTGAGCCGACCATGCCATCGCCGCATCATCCGAATCCTCACGCAACGCCACATTCCGGTCACTGGTGCGCCTGCGCTTGCGCAAAAGATCAACACAATAGTTGTGCATGGTCCGCATCAACCAATGGCCGCAGTTGTCGATCCTGCCGGATTCCATCGCGTTCCACAAGCGCACGAAAACCTCCTGGATGGCGTCTTCCGCATCGGCCGCATCCCCCAATGTATAACGGGCGTAGCGGAACAACTTGTCCTTGTTGGACATCAGGTGGGTCCGGAATGCAGTTTGGTTATTCATGGAATCGGATTCATCAGGGTAGACGCATCCTTTGTTCCGATTGTTACAACGCCGACGCGAAAAACTCGATCCCCAACTCAGCGGATCGATTTCGAACACTGCCTCCCATGCTCCGTTTATTGAATACGGTATCGGCACCCCGATCGCACGGGAAAGAAACCGGACACCAAACGGACCGCCCACACCAAATCCGGTCAACCGCTCAATGGAAGCTTGCCCGTTTGATCCCGATCCCTCAGTCTGATAACGATTATCCACCCTCCATGTCTGCGTCCCTGCCTCCATACACGATTGCACCGAGCCCGACCGACGATGGGCTGGTTGTGGATAACCTGCGCGTGGACTACGACAACCTCACCGCCGTCAACGGGGTGAGTTTTCACGTTCCATCCGGGAGCTTGTTTGGGCTCGTTGGCCCGAACGGTGCAGGCAAAACCAGCATCATACGGGTGTTGGCCACCTTGCTCCAGCCAACCTACGGAAGTGTTCGCGCCTTCGGTATCGATGTTCTCGACAACCCTTGGGCCATTCATCCGGTCATCGGATACATGCCGGATCTGGCACCCGTCATCGGAAACCTCAAGGTATTCGAGTTCCTCGAGCATTTCGCCGCGTGTCACGGGCTCAGTGGAGCCGAGCGCACAGAACGGGTCCGCGAGTGCCTGGATCATGTGGGTATGACCGCGCAGCGTTCCGTATTCTGCAACACCCTTTCCCGCGGGATGATGCAACGGGTCGTCCTCGCCAAAACGCTCCTCCATCAACCGAGAATCCTCCTGCTCGATGAACCGGCCAGCGGCATGGACCCGCTTGCCCGCATCGACCTGCGCGATACCCTTCTCGCGCTTGCCCGCAAGGGATGCGTCGTAATTCTGTCTTCCCACATTCTCGCTGATCTCGCGGACATGTGCACCGGCGTGGCCATCATGCACCTTGGCAAACTCCGATACGTCGGACCATTGGATGGATTCACCGAGGAACCCGGGAAACCTCACGCCCGCCGCACCGTCGAATTCCAGACAACCCTCGACTCTGCGGACAAAGCACGGGCTTGGCTCTTGGATTCGCCGCTGATCGCGAGCTGGGCACCGATGGCACCTGGAAAATTCGCGGCCACTTTCGAAGGCGAAGACGCCGAACAGGCGGCTATCCTCCGGCAAATGATCGAAACCGGTGGAATCCAAGTGCTGGGCTTCCGCCGGAAATCCGCCACCTTGGAAGATATGCTCAAGACCGTTACACGCTCATGAACGACCTTCCGCCATCCTCCCCTTTTGAATCCACTCCCGCATGGGCCTTGTGGAAGAATCCACTCATGCTGCGGTTCATCCGCAGCCGGATGCGCCCCCGCACGGCCTTCGCATGGATTCTCGGGGTGCTCATGCTCAGCAGCTTCTTTTTTCTCACTACCTACTACACCGCAATCAACCACGGCCTCCTATCGGCGCGCGATGCGGCCCGGGCGGCTGTCCTTCCGATTCTTTTCCTACAAGGCCTCCTCCTCATGCTCATCGCAACGGGGAGCGTGGCAGGAGGCGTGGTCGAAGACAAAGTTGCCGGCACGCTCGACTACCAGCGGCTCACCCCCATGGGACCCTTCGCCACTTTGGTCGGCTTTCTATTCGGGCTACCCATCCGCGAGTACGTTCTGTTCGCCCTTACCCTTCCTTTCTCGGTTTTTGCCATATGGGTTGGCAAGATCCCCGTTGGAAGCGCGGCCGCCTATTACGGTGTCTTTCTCAGCGCCTCCATTCTCTATCACCTCACCGGACTGGCCGCCGGGCTCGCCGCCAAGCGCTGGAGGTTCGCCACCCGCCTGACTCAGGGGATGGTGCTCCTTCTTTATCTGGTCTTGCCGCAATTCTCCCACCTCGGGCTCTACTTTTTCCAGTACCTCACCGTAAGGCCGGTGCTCATGGATACCATTATTCCATTGGTGCACGAAAGCATACCAACGCAAGCATCTGAACTCCAACCCCGCGGGCCGGTTGCCTTCTTCGATCTCGAAGTATCGCCATTGGTCTTTTCCCTGATCCTGCAAGGCTTGCTCTCCCTCATGTTCCTGACCATCTGCGTCCGCAAATGGCGGGACGCGGAATGCCATGTTCTCAGCAAAACCCAGTCCCTGACGGTGTTCGTGCTGCTCACCACCCTTGCTTTGGGAACGATTTGGCCAGTCATCACCGGAAACACCGAACTCACCCTTCCGATCCTCGGGACCATGTCAGGTGCCCGGATCACCCCTGAGGTAGCGGCCACCCTTCCACTTCTCCTCTCGTGCTTCCTTCTCCTCAGCGCCATGGTGCTGATCAGCATCGCTACGCCAACCCATGGAGAGATCCTTAAAGGCTGGCGGAATACCTTCCAGAAGAACCGGTGGCTGCTCTCTCCATTGCGCGACGAAGCCCCGTCGGGTTGGTTTGCGCTGGCAATCGCTTTCGTGGCCGCGTTCGCGCTCACCACCGAGATGAGGACACTCCACCTCAATGGCATCCTGGCCTTTGAATTGCTCGATTGGACCCAATGGATCGGCATCCCGCTCGCACTGGTTGTGCCAATCCTTGTCTTTCATGCCAGTGTCAGCCTCATCGAGCCGGGCCGCACCGCCACCTATCTGATGCTGGTATGGGGAATGCCCTGCCTGATCGGGATCTTCGTCTCCGCTGCCTTGAGCTGGCACGAGACCGCCATCTACATTGCCGCCCTTTCTCCGGTGTCGCATCTCCTCTACGCGGCGACCCGCATTATCCCCTTCGACCCCGATAGTCATCCCTTTGCTTTCTGGAACACCACTGGACGTGCACTTTGGATCGGGCTGAGCCTGCACACCCTTTCATGGTTTGCGATTTCCTTCGCATTCTTCCGCAAACACCATCGCCTTAAAATACAGGCCAAAGACTGACCCTTCATCCAGATGAAATCGAAGATGCCCACCATTCTTTTCTCCCTCGCCTTCGTCTTGGCTGGCGCATGCGCTCCCCATCTCTCCGCCCAAACCGGTAAAGGAGATTTCCTCGACCCGGATCTCCCCACCGACAAAAGGGTGGCTGATCTGATCTCGAAACTGACGCTCGAGGAGAAGATCGCTCAACTGCTCCACGACGCACCTGCCATCGAGCGTCTCGGGATACCAGCCTACGACTGGTGGAACGAAGCCCTGCACGGCGTCGCCCGATCCGGCAGGGCCACCGTCTTCCCACAGGTCATCGGACTGGGTGCCACCTTCGATGAAACCCTCATCCACCGTATCGCCACCGCAATCTCCGATGAGGCCCGGGCGAAATTCAACGCAGCCAGGGCACTGGGCAACCGCAACCGCTATCCCGGCCTCACCTTCTGGTCACCCAACATCAACATCTTCCGGGATCCGCGCTGGGGCCGCGGGATGGAAACCTTTGGCGAAGATCCCTACCTGACCGGGCTCCTCGGCTCTGCCTTCGTCCATGGTATGCAGGGCGAGGATCCGCGTTATCTGAAAACCGCAGCCTGCGCCAAACACTACGCGGTCCACTCCGGCCCGGAAGGACAGCGCCATTCGTTCGACGCACACCCACCGCGCAAAGACCTTTGGGAATCCTATCTTCCCGCCTTTGAGAAGCTCATCGTGGAGGCAAAAGTTGAGGGAGTGATGTGTGCTTATAACGCCGTGTTCGGGGCTCCCTGCTGCTCGAGCGAGTTCCTGCTGGCGGATATTCTTCAAACCCGATGGGGCTTCGAGGGCTACATCGTATCGGATTGTTGGGCCATTCAGGATTTTCACCAGAACCACAAGATAACGGCGGACGCCGCCGAGTCCGCCGCCAAGGCGATCAAGAGCGGCGTGCACCTCAACTGCGGGGAAGCGTTCCGGTCCCTCGGAGCCGCAATCGACCGCGGCATTATCTTCGAAAGGGAGATTGACCAGGCTCTGGCCAAGCTCCTCCGCACGCGATTCCGCCTGGGACTCTTCGACCCGATCGACAAGGTCTCGTTCAACCGCATCTCGCCGGATGTCGTCGGCTCCGAGACGCACATTCGACTCGCCCGCGAAGCCGCCGCGCAATCCATCGTGCTCCTCAAAAACGATGGTGTTCTTCCCTTGTCGGCGGACCTGCCGGATCTGCTGGTTGCAGGTCCGCTTGCGGCACATGCCGAGGCACTCCTCGGCAACTACCATGGATTGTCCGGCAATCTCGTGACTCCACTCGAAGGGATCACCGCCAGAGTCAATGCGGCTACCAGCGTCCAATACGTCCACGGGTTTCCCCTCCTCCCGATCGACGATCAGCTACCCGATGTTGCGATCCGCATGGCCCGGCAGTCTCCGGTGACCCTTGTCGTAATGGGCTCCAGTCCACTTCTCGAAGGCGAAGAGGGAGAATCGATCCTTTCCAGAAACCAGGGAGACCGCATCGACCTCAACATCCCGGGAAATCAACTCGAATACCTCCGCATGATCCGGAAGGACAACCCCAACAAGATCATCACGGTGGTGATGGGCGGAGGCCCCATGCTCCTGAACGAGGTACATGAACTGTCCGATGCCGTGCTCTTCGCATGGTATCCCGGAGAGCAGGGTGGAAACGCCATCGCGGATGTCCTTTTCGGGGATGTGAATCCATCGGGCCGCCTGCCCATTACCTTCCCCATGAGCACCGACGATCTGCCTTCTTTCGATTCCTACGCCATGAACGGCCGAACCTATCGGTACGCCACGGCCACTCCGATGTATCCGTTTGGATTCGGCCTTTCCTACAGCCAGTTCACCTACGCTTCGATCGGCCTCAACCGCATGTCATTCGCGGAAAAAGACCCCGTCCGCGTCAGCTTCCTGGTGGCAAACACCAGCGAGACCGAGGGCGAGGAAGTGGTTCAGATCTACCTGCATTGCATCGAGGCCCCCTTTGAGGTGCCTCAAGAAAGCCTGGTCGCCATTCGCCGGGTCCGCCTCAAACCCGGTCAAACCACCAAAGTCCACGTGGAGTTGGACTCCGACACCTTCCTCATGCACAATCAGCGAGGAGAGAAAGTATTTGTTCCCGGCGAGTTCCGGATCACGGTCGGCGGAGCCGCTCCCGGCCCGAGAGGAGTCGCGCTCGGATCGCCGGAATCCCTCTCCATTGTCCTGTCACGGGAGTAGCCTCCCCCATCTGCATCGGGCACTGCCGGGGACAGCGGAATCGCTTCTCAAATCCCTTGCACGCGGATTTTCCAGGGATGAATTTGTGCAGAATACGGTTTGAAGCCAGGATTGGCATGTTCTTAGCTTGAGTTTGCAACCGTAATCAGGGATGATGGGTCATTTCCTATTACTCTCTCAACAAACAAACAGACGCTTAGACAGCTATGAATATCAAGATCCTCACCGCCGCAGCTACCACGCTCATCTGCAGTGCCCTCTTCGCTCAGGAAGAAACATCCCTGACGTTGTCCACCGCATTCAACAGCGACTACTACTTCCGCGGCACACAGCTCGCGGATTCGTTCATTGAAACCGCGGTCGACTATACCTACGGGGATTTCTACGCCGGACTCTGGTATGCATCCCCATTTGAAGCGGTCGATTCGGACTTGGGCGCTTACTACGCCAACGAACTCGACATCTTCGCGGGCTATGGCATCGCGGTCAACGACCTGATGTCCGTCGATCTGGGGGTCACCGCCTACTATTATCCGGAACTGCCTTCGGATGACAACCCGACATGGGAACCGTATGTGGGCGTTGCCTTCGATACCACTCTCTCCCCGACTGCTTACATCTACTACGATGTGACGTTGGAAATCTGGGCCTTCGAAGGTGGGGTCTCCTACAGCTTTCCGATGGAAGATGAATCGGCTAGCTTCGACGTCGAAGCCAAGGCCGGTTACGTATCTCCTGACGAAGGCGACGGCGGCTTCTACTTCAATCTCGCTGCGAACTATGTCTACAGTATCACCGACACGGCCAGCGCAAAACTCGGTGTAGCCTACACCGATGGCGACTCCGAACTGTCCGGCGGCAATTGGGATAACGGGTTCTGCTTCACCGGCGGACTCTCGATCGGATTCTGATCTTTCCAGACGAAGCGATCCGAATTTTCCCAAAACCCGATTCCGATTCATCCGGAATCGGGTTTTTGCTTTTCAGCACACGTGAATGCGAGCCCAATGCCTCAGCAATCCGGCTTACGCCGCCCGTTGAATGCGGTATTTTCAAAAACCTGCACTACCCCAACGCATCAAACATGGGCAATTGTGAAGAAAATGCTTGTGCCCGAACGTAGCTTTTGGGTTGTATTGTCCGGGCTGTGTCCGCACAATAGTCCTCTAATTCTAACAACCCAACTATCTGCAGATAATGAAAGATTCCATCCTTACTGCGACTGCTGTATTGCTGATTGCGGGAGCCGCATCCCTTCAGGCAGCGCCCATGTTTGATGCCGCCATCTCCGCCGGCATCAAGAGCGATTACTATTTCAGAGGCCAGCAACGCGCCGATTCCATCGTCGAGACCGAAGTCGACTTCACTTATGGGGAAACCTACGCAGGTATCTGGTTTGCCGAGCCTTTCGAAGCAAGGGACAGTGATCTGGGTTGGCTCTACTCCAACGAAATGAACGTGTTCCTCGGACAGAGCACCCAAATCGATTCCTACATCAACGTGACCGTCCCCGTCATCCTCGACGTTGGCATCACCGGATTCTATTATCCGGAACGCCCATCCGATGACAACCCGACATGGGAACCCTACGTCGGCCTGAATTTCGAAACGGCACTCAATCCATCGGGCTACGTCTATTACGACCTCACACTGGAGACGTGGACACTACAGGGAACAGTCTCCCACACTTTCGAACTGGACAACGTGTCCGGAATCACCGTCGGCGCATTTGCGGGATTCGTATCGCCTGACGAAGGGGAGGAAGGCGCCTACTACGGAGTCTCCGCCAAGTACGGATACCGCCTCAACAGCACGACCTCCGTCAGCTTCGGAGTCGGCTACACCGATGGCGAGGACGCCAGAAGCGGCATGAACTGGGACGATGGGCTCTCCGCCTCGCTCGGGTTGTCAATCGGGCTCTGATCCGCTTATCTGAATTTGTTCAAAACGAAAAAGGCTCTCCCGAAATCGGGAGAGCCTTTTTATTGTCCTTCAGTTCAAAGCTTTCAGGATCATTCTTCGGACATGATCTGCATCATTCCGTTCTTCAATTCCTCCTGATACTTCTCGGCGATGCGCTGTCCAAGAGCCGCACCTTCCTGGAACAAGGCAGGCATGGTCTTCAATGCCTTCTGCCCAAGCGGCGTCTTGTAGAACTCAACAAGTTCCGCAGCTTCCGCATCCGAAAAATGCTGTTTGTAGACCTGAATCATCCCCGTGTGGAGTTCTTCGTCCTGGGATACTTTCGATGCAAACGACGTGAAAACCTCCTTGATCTTCGCGATCTTTTCATCCGGCATCCCGGACTGCTTGAAGTTGTCCAGCATCGGCTGCATCGTCGATATCATGGTTTCCATCATCATTTCCTTGGGACTGACCATCTGATACAGTTCCTCCATGGAGCCTGCGGGTTCATCAGCCGTTATTGCGGTCGAGGAAAGCAGGAGGAAAGCGCCTGCTGAGATTATTCCGGATAGGTATTTCATGTGATTCCTGATTGTGAGTTAATCGATTCGTTAAGCGTATTCGCTCAATCCGAATCAAGACACCAATAGTGCCACCTGTCGAGACCGCAGATTGCCTCCTGAATCTCGCACGCCTAGAGCCAAACGACCAGTAGAACATTCGAAACATGATGATCTTCCCACCTCCAGCCCACTCAGGGGTTCACCCAGGAGGTATGTTTCACCACAAACTGATAGGCGCCCCGGTGGATCCCAAGCTCGGCGACCAGCGTGGCTGGCTTCCCCCGCTTCAGATCGCTGAACGCCCCCCGCACCCGGTAGTTGGACGTGTAGATCTCAAACACCTCATTGCCGATTCGCACCGATGGCTCCGAAGCATCAAAATGGGGCACTCTCACCCGATAGAGCTTACCCATGCGCTCCAGCCTCTCGCATTCATCCATACCTTCCAACACGGACGCATCCGGAAGGTTTCGCTTGTCCCTCAGACGTGAATCCACCCAACGGCGCTTCCATTCGCGGTCGGGCTCGGCTCCCAAGCGTTTGGCATCTATTTTGGGAAGCTCACTTTTTCCCGATGCCACCCGGAAGCGTGCCGTAACCGGCAGGTGATCCGATACCCCGGCCCCATCACAGAGGTTCACCCAGGACAAGGGAACCCCATGCTCCGGATGCGTATTCAAACCGGGTATAGCCAGCACCCCAAAGGACTGATCCACGTACTGGATGCCCCGATTATCATACAAGCCGGGAGTCACCATGATCTGAATCAGGGTTCCCCACTCCCCGGCATACACCTCGCTGCCCCGCTTCAGAGGCGGAAGCTCATACCACAGGTTATACAGGTCCGCCCGACCTTTCATCAGCGCCACTTCGTTTCCCTGAGATTGAAGAATTCCATTCAAGGCGGTTTCCTTGACGCGATTTCCGAAGCGCAAATTCTGATCGATGTTCGAGTTAAAATCCCCCACCAATAGAATGTCGGTCTTGGGATTGGCATCCAACACCGCATCCAGTCGCTTGCGGAGCACCCGGGCATTGCCAATGCGCACCGACTCAGTCGCGGTTCCCGACGCTCCTGACTTCCAATGATTGTTGAACAAGATAAGGTTCTGGCCTTCCACATCCAGCCAAACCTCCAGAATGTCGCGTGCCTGATCAAGCGGATGCTGCAGGATCTTTTTCGCTGGAAAGCGGCTCAACACCACATTCTTGTGCGCCAGTTTCTTTTTTCTCCAGAGCGCATCCGGCTTGGGTTGGATCACATGGTATCCACTGATGCCCTTTTCCTCCAAAGCCTTGAGCAGGAAAAACTCCGCTGGCATGTCCCGGATCTCCTGCGCCGGATATCCGCTCAGCAACTTATCAAGCGAAGTCCTGCGGGTCCTTTCCAACATATCGAGCACATCCTGCCACCGCGTCGGACTGTGATCCCACTCCAGCTCCTGCAAAGCCAGAATGTCCGGCCCTTTTCCCTTCCCTACCTTCGCTATCACCTCGGCATGCGCCTTGACCTTGGTGAGCAACCGCCTGGCATGATAGGGAAATGGGGTGTCTTGCTTCGACTGGGAATACTCCTCGTAGACCGCAATTCCATCCAGGTCGAAGAGGTTCTCCACGTTGTAGACCATAACGGTGAACTCCCGCACGCCTCCAACACACGAAAGAGCTCCAAGCAGGAAAGACAACCCCACGCAAAGGTTACGCAACACTCTCCAACAAACTACCGTGAGGCCCTTGCTTGAATTACTCATGCTCTCCAAGGAAACGCCTTGCGATCCCCAAGGCAAGGTTCTGTTCCAAACAACAGCGGACAGACCAGAACCAATGCCAGTTCATAACCGCGTCCCCCTTTATTGGTTCCGGGCATCCATCCGATACTGCAGGTCCAGATCCTCCCATGCCGCCTCCATCAAAAGGAAGAAGGCCTGACCCTCAGTCGCACGCCCCGGACTGTTGAAATACGGCGCACCACACACTCCCTGCACATAGCCATCGGTGTCTACTTTTCCCCACACCGCTTCGCGCATTGCCTCACCTGCTTCAAGCCATTCCGGCCCAATCCAACCCGCCTGAACCGCCCGGAAAATCGAATATGCGAGCATCTGCGACAAGTTTGTCTCCACAAAGGTCGATGGATCATCCAGCACATCGTGGAATAAGTGATCCGGGCGCTTGTGCTTCATGCAGGCACTCAGCAGATTCTCCAAATACCCGATCAACTCGGCCCGTTCCGCCTCCATCGATTCCGGCAGCACCAACAACACCCTGCACATCGCGGCCGCCACCCATCCGTTTCCCACACCCCAGAACTTAGGATTGATAAACTCCTCACGCTCCGTATCCCATCGGTGGGAATAGAGTCGGGACGCCTCATTCCACAGCACCTTCCGGATGCCCCGGATCTGTCGGATCGCCTCGTCATATTCTCCGGCCACTGCCAAAAACGGCGGCGCCATGTACATCGAATCCACCCATATCTCGGGCTCCTTCACGGTATGGTGCAGAGTCCCGTCGGGTGCCCGCGGGGCCCCTTCCATCAAGTATCCCAGCATCCGCGCTGCAGCTGCTTTCAGCTCCGGATCACCGGTCATCCGGGCCGCATGCATCACCGCTTCGCCCGCCGCAGCTGGGTCTGTAACCCCATTGTCGGTATACAACACCGCGAGCCGGCCCTCCTCCGTTTGACGCAATACCGCCTCGCGCGCCATGAGGACCACCATCGAATCATTCCCCTGCTCCACGAATGCCTGCGCCGCCACCCCATGCTCCCAGGACGCCCGCTGCATCGACAACATCGCACGCTCCACCCGCCGCAGCACATCCATCCGCATCCCGCCTTCCTCTGCAAGAGGGAAAGTCTGCCCTGTAACCTGTAAGCTCAGCACACCCAAACAAAAGGCCTCCAAAACCTGCCTGCGGATTCTCACCATACACCTCCTCTACATTGAGCGATTCACACCAAACACCTTCGAACATGGCACCCTGGACAATTGAGCGACCCGAACGAATCCCGTTAACCTTCAAAGACTTCCACTCCTGAGCAATTCTGTCAACAACCACCCGCAGACCACACCCCTGCAGACTGGTGCATCCTTTCGATAAATACACAGGGCTTTTATTTGCCAATGCTAGAATG
>JAFGAQ010000351.1 GCA_016933595.1 Opitutales bacterium
CGGGGAAAGCTCAGGCGGGCGATTACCATGGGCAACATACTCGTATGCACCGATATCCCACACCCCATCCGCTCCACGGATATTACCATCCAAATCCACAATCGTGCCGTCCATGAAAAACCCAGGTAAGGGACCTGCAAGCCGAAGAGACATGGGATCAACAAACGGATTGTCTCCCGCATTCTTGAAGTTGCTGATATCTTCAATATTGCCAAATACAGGCGTCCTCACGCATCCAAACCAGAGGTTATTGGCCGCAAAGTTGTTTTCGCCCGGATTGGCAAGAAGGATACTTCCACCGCTCAACCCAGTAAGACCAAAGAAGGTATTGTTGTATATCCTGACATCCGACACAATCGGTCCACCGTTTGATCCGTTGCTACCGATCGCTCTACTGGGTCCAGCCAAGGGACTGGTCTCACGGAATATGTTTCCGCAGATCTCATACCCACTGCTGTAAGTCTGGGTTTCCTTTGTGGGCCTCCAACCCAGGGAAATGTATCCGGTCCCTCCGGCTGCCGAAAAGTCCTCAAAGACATTATTCCGGATAACAATATTCATGTTCGGTGTTGATTCCCGAATCCATAGCCCCACCGAATGATAATCACGATCACCGCTTCCTCCCTTGCTGAAGTAACATTTCTCGATCAGGAAGTTTGGACTAGGATTGGCGAATAACGCCCACTCCTGTCCCGCATGGTGAATGTAACACGATCTCATTACAAAGTCGCCAGTCTCCCCAACGGCATAGAGTGCCCGGGAAATCGCTGGGACGACTGTTCCCGCCCAACCGGCACTCTCCATCTCGATGTGCTCCAGAGTCAGGTTCTTGGCTGAAGCATTTCCCTCCACCATAAGACAACAGCCACCTGCATAAGCGGCCAGATTTGCAGGATTGTAGAGCTTGATTCCATGCCCCGAATCGGCATCTCCCGTCTGGCCATCTATCCTGTAGTATCCCTTCCTGAAGGTAACGATTGGACCTCTGGCATCCGTGAACACGGCCTGCCCATCTGCATATGAATCCAACCAACCAATGTCCGCGCCATGATCATTCGGTGTTGCTTTCAGAATCGTTACCACAAGGTTTCCGATTTCCGCATCATCAAAAACATACGGCCCGTAGGTTCCGGAAGCCACATAGTATGCCGATCCTCTTTCGAGAACAGAAGGAAGATCCGGGAAGGCATTCGTCCAGTCTGTTCCCGAGTGGTTTCCTTGAGCCCCAGAGCGCACGTAGTATTCGGCAGAGAAAAGGCTCCATCCTACAAGGAGCGCCAACATAGAGGTGATTAGCTTCATGAGAAGTATTCTATGAATTGCACAATGTGGTTCTCGGATTCAGGGACAGCTTCACCTCACCCGCCGGTCGCGGAGTAAGTGATCGGATCATCGTCGGGGTCGGAGGCGTTAATTTGGAAATGGAGCTGCTGGCCCGCCGGGATGGATTTTGGACCGATGGGGGCAAGAACGGGCGGCTCCGTATCGACCCAGTATACTCCCTTGTCCTTTAGGTCGGCGATCACCACCTCAAGCTTGGGCAAGGATTCAACGCGATCGATAATATCCCACTGAAGCCAGCTTATGCCCAAGGTCTCCATTAAGGTTCCATGATGTTCATAACCGTCCATTTCTTTCATCTCCCCGCCGTTTGCGTGCGTCATGAATTCGGTATTGATACACGGATACTTGCTCTTCAAATCCACAATTCGCGCACTGGAATCACGCCAATAGCTATGGAACCCCACAGCTGTTTTCGTCCAGTCAATGCCAACAAGCTGACTCGCCTTGTTGGCAGGCCAGTCACTGGGATCACTCGCATGATTACCGACCTGGCAGTAGGTTAATAATATGATCGGTATTTCCGGAGCGAGATTGTGACACAGTTGCCACAACTCCTGGAAATCCACCAGCAGTTCGGCCGTGTAGTCGTTGGGTCCATCGAAAACCGGCTCGTTCACCAACTCGAACACCACATTATTGCGATCTTTGTATCGTGAAGCAAAACGACTCCAAAACGCCCGGGCATGCAGCTTGTTGTTCTCGTAGGTATCGGAACCCGTGTTACCAAAAACGTTATAATACAATCCCGGTGCAGGATGATAATCGATCACAACCGTTACCCCCTCATCTTCCGCACGGTCAACAAGCTGATCCAAGATCAATTCGTACTGATCCAAGGAGTAATTGGATGCTTTCTCCGGACGATAGGCACAGGCAATACGAACGGCGTTCAGTTTGCTCTCCTTGATAGCTTGCCATGGATTGTCACTCAATGCCCATGTGGTTTTGGAAGATATCCAGCCATATAGCCAAAATGTACCGCCCCGAAGCCGCGCTCCATCCGAACCAACAAGCGTATTACTCTCGATCCGAGGACGATCACCCGGACTATCGTCCATCCCATAATCGAAGGTTCGAATCTCATCCATTCTATCCTCGGCTCTAAATACTCCATTTATTCTATCGGTTGAGACTGAACTCAAGTAATCCTCCCCAGAATGGAGATGGGCAATGCCAGCCAGGATCACCATCATTACAAATGGCATTGTGGCTCTTGACGTTTTCATTATTGGAACGATTCGATCGCAGTGCTCTAAAACGGTGATCATCCGCCGGTGGCGGAGAAGCTCAGTGGACCACCATCCGGGTCGCTGGCTTTGATCCGGAATTCAAGTGTATGACCCACGGGAGTGGATTTCGATCTGATCGGGGAAAGCTCA
>JAFGAQ010000352.1 GCA_016933595.1 Opitutales bacterium
AATGACACTGTTGCCGAACGATCGCTCATCCATTCCAGGAGATATAGATTGAGCACCGGCTTTGTCTCATCCACTTTCGCTGGAAAACGATGGTAGGAAAAGGTCACCTTTCCTTCCGGCGCTTCTTCAACCATTTCCCGCCAAACCCGTTCCAAGCGGTGAAAACGCTGCCGACTGGACAATTCTATCCCGTGCGCGGGCATCAGGCTGTCGAAAACCCTCACCTGCACCAGTAACGGGATTCCACCGGACTCAGGCCTGGCTTCTTCTGCCAGAGCGGGGCCCAATAATGTAAAGGCCAGAATCAAGCCGCACCATCGTAATACTGTCGGGAATTTCCGCATTCTCATTTGCCATACCATACTCCACTCAAGGCCCGGAAGTTTCAACTCCTGCCTATCATTCAAACCTTCATGCTTTTGCTGACAGGCTGCGTATCGCCTCCTATATCGGGTTTCTACACACCGATCGGCATCGGTGGAGGCGCGCCATGAGCAGCTACAGCATGAGCCCATATGAAGCCAACCTGTGGTTCGTCGCCACAGATATGGGTGTCGTTTTCCGATCGGATAACGCAGGACATACCTGGACGCCCGTCGATCAAAACACACTTTGTCCATCACTACAACCCCGGCAATTCTTGTCCAGTCAACCAATACGCGGATAGCTGATAGGCAAAGGCATCGCTTTGTTTAAAACACTCCAGTGGTGCCATAGTGGAAATCATGTTGCCATATCCAGTGCTCGTCCCTTTGATCTGCACCATCCCTGACTAGACCGATGCTGGAATCACTGACAGACAAAATGAATCAGGCGCTCCGTAGCCTGAGAGGACTGAGCCGCCTATCCGAAGAAAATATGGCGGAAGCATTGAAAGAGGTGCGCAACGCACTGCTTTCCGCAGACGTGCACTTCAAAGTGGTGCGTCAGTTTGTCGATCAGGTCCAAAGCCAATGTGTGGGACAGGCAGTTTTGAAGGATGTTTCCCCGGGACAGCAGGTCGTCAAGATCATCCACGACGAATTGGTCAAACTGCTCGGCGATGGCAGCGCGGAGTTCACGGATAAGAAACCGCTACGGGTGATGCTGGTGGGACTGCAGGGTTCCGGCAAAACCACGACTGCAGCCAAGCTTTCACTGCTCCTGCGAAAAAAGGGATTCCGCCCCGGATTGGTCGCTTGCGACGTCTACCGCCCAGCCGCAATCGATCAGCTCGAGACTCTCGCGAAACAACAAGGCTTTGCGTCGTTTTCAAACCGGGAGACAAAGGATGTGGTCCGCATTGCCAAAGATGGCGACAAGGCACTCCGCTCTGATGGTACGGATCTCGTGGTCTTCGACACTGCGGGTCGGCTACAGATCGACACCGATCTGGTGAATGAACTGATCCGGCTCAAGGCCGCTATCCAACCAGAGGAAGTGCTTCTGGTCGTGGACAGTGCGATGGGTCAGGAGGCAGTGAGTGTGGCCCGCACCTTCAACGAACAAGTCGGACTCACTGGGATCATTCTCACCAAAATGGATGGGGACGCCCGAGGCGGCGCGGCGCTCTCAATGAAATCGATCACCCAACTCCCCATCCGTTTCATCGGATCCGGAGAAAAAGTGGACGAGTTTGAAGTATTCCATCCGGAGCGGGTGGCATCCCGTATCCTCGGCATGGGCGATGTGGTCTCGCTTGTCGAGAAGGCACAGGAAACCATCGACCAGCGCGAAGCTGAAGAGATGGCCGAAAAAATGCGCAAGGCCGACTTCAACTTTGAGGATATGCTCAAACAGTTCCGGCAGGTGAAGAAAATGGGGTCGCTTGGATCCATCATGTCGATGATCCCCGGAATGAGCGGGGTTCAAATCGGAGACAAGGAAACCCGGCAGATGGGAAGAACCGAAGCCATCATCCTCTCAATGACGGTCAAGGAAAGGCAGAATCCGCAAATCATCAACGGATTGCGGCGCCAGCGCATTGCCAGAGGTTCAGGCGTCCAGATCCGGGACGTCAATCAATTGCTCAAACAGCATGGTCAAATGCGCGACTTCATGCGCAAGATGAACGGGGCCAAAGGACGGCAATTGATGAAGCAAATGGCAAAAAACCCGGATGCCCTTCCCAAGGGAATGGGTGGACGTTAAGCGCACAGGAAACACGGGGCGACGGTAACCGGTTCTTGAGCCTACCGTAAAACCACAAGAACTGGTTATAGTGAAACCGGCACCCCATGATCAGGCACTTCGTGTCTATCCGATTGATAAGACCCACGCACGGATGCCACATCTTGACCAGCCGTTGAGATCAATTCTGAGAGGCTCGAAATGAATGATTCCCGGGAATAGATTCCGCAGGACAAACCGCAGGCGAGTGACCAATGACGCGACCGTTCCAACACTTCTGCTGTCAACCTAACTGATCTACCGTAGCGTTCGAAAGAGACAAACAACGCCGATTACGATCATGCATACACCAAACGGGACACCCCATAGAGTGCGAATGAACGTTTCCAACCATCCGGGCTCACCCAATGATGGGTGCTCCCAGAAAGCAGGATCGATACATGCGAGGAGTCAAATTGCGATGCACCCGAAACATGCGGTCACCTCCTTGGCCTTCCTCAAGACTTTCATCCCTCAGCCAGCAAATTCACGAACCATCTGAATCAGCGATCCTTACGGGCAATGGAATACAGGTTACCCTTCCCGTCCTTGAAATGGAGTTGCTGCTCATCCATGCTGTCGAAGGTAACGTCCTTCAAACCGGGAACCCCTTGTCCGACCCGCACCAAACCATAGAAATCGATCAGGATCTGCGGTCCTCTCGGAGTCTCACGGATGCCCAGGATCGGCAACTCGCCGATGGCGCTGGTAATCGCAGGATCACCCGCATTCTGGATAACCGATGCATCTTCCTTCGGAGCGATAACTTCCGGCTGCACTTCAACTGCGATCGACGACTCTGGAACTGACCCTTCTTCAACGGGAACAGATTCAAACACTGCAGAGTTGGTTGAGTCCGCAGCGTCCGCTTCAGGAACGGTTTCAACAGGAGGAATCCCGGCAGCAACCTCCGTATCAGAATCGCTTGCGGGAACCACAACCTCCTGCGCTGCCTCACTTTCGTCTGTCGACTTCTCCTCCCCGGTCGACTCATGGCTCGCGTCGATGGAAGCATCCAATGCCTCGGGAACCGTATCGACTGCCGGTGTTTCCGCGTCAGCCATCGGCTCCGCGAGGTTCTCCACACCCGGAATTGCGGACGGTTGCGGTTCGGCAAAAATCTGATCGGGTTCCGGCAATACGATTGCTTCGGCTCCATCCGCAACCACGCCATCATCCATCTTGGGCTCGGGCTTCGACACGATCGGCACCGGCTCAGGACGTTCAGCCTCGAGCGAGATCCGGCGAAGGGCACCCTCCACTCTCACGAGCACGGGTTTGCCGTTGGGATCCACCGCTTCCTGATCCCCCCAAAGCTTCATGATGTATTCCCCTTCTTCCCTGACCACCTTTTCGTTCAACTGGGTCGGCAAGCTGGTTTTGGGTAGCATCTTCGACCATGTAGCGGTCCCACGCGCCACATCCCCTTTCAATGCAAACAGGATCGCTTCGGGCGAGGACGGATCGGACACAAACGTATAGGGCTCCCATTCACTCAGGATAATTCGGTAAGTCGACTCCGATTCACCGTCCTCAAAAATATAAACCACATTGCCCTTCAACGCCTGATCCTCCCACCAGTAAGCACGCCTGACGCCAAATTTGTTGAGCAGTTCACCCCGGGAAGTCTTGATCTCAAATTCCCCTTCCCATGTTCCCAGGTAGTCATCAAAGAATTCCTTGAAGTCGGCGGGATTCATGACAGCCAACGCAGACGCGCAGCCACCCAAAATTCCGATTGCATAACTGATCAGTCGATTAAGCTTCATGTGATGAAAGATGGTATGCAAACCGATGCATTTTCGATTGTGCTAGGATGCAGTCTAGCGTTTTTTTGCAAAAGGTAAATTCAAAAGGCTCATCCCTTTTTCCGGCCTTTGCGTTTCTTCGATAAACGTTGTTCGACCCAGTTTTCATACTCACGGATGAAGGCCTTTGGATCCTCGACTCCTTCTTCGGGAAACAACGCAAGCGTCTTTGAATACTCGGACTTGCCAAGATGAACCACTGGCAGAGACGTCCCAAGATAGTGTTCGATTGCATCGAGTTTGGGCCGCTCATCGGGAGAACAGAAGGCAATTGCTGAACCCTTGGAATGCCCGCGTCCCGTTCTTCCGATACGGTGAACGTACACCTCAGGATCATCCGGCAAATCGAAGTTGATTACATATTGAACTCCGGGAATGTCGATGCCCCGCGCACTCACATCTGTAGCCAAAAGCAAACCCGATCCTTCATCGCTGAAACGACTAAGCGTGGCGGTCCGCTCATCCTGCGCCAGATCTCCGTGAATAATGCGGGCCGGATGCCCGGATTTCTCAAGAAACGCGGCCACCCGCTCAACACGAACGCGAGTGCGAAGAAAAACCACCACCTTTGCCGATGGATGCTCCATGAGAAAACGGGCGAGAAACGCCCGTTTCTCCTCTGCCTTCACATGGATGACGGCGTGTTCTACATTCTTCGAGACCGGATCGTCCGGCGAAATCTGGATGCGAATCGCCTGGCTCCGTATCAAATCATAGGCGATCTTCTTGATGTCCGGGTTGATCGTTGCCGATACGAAAAGGGTCTGATGATCCCGGGGAATCATGCGCTTAACCCGGCGGATATCCTCTACAAATCCAAGATCCAGCATCCGGTCCGCCTCATCCAAGACCAAAGTGTGAACGCGGCCCAAATCAAAAATGCCCTGATGCGCCAGATCAAACAAGCGCCCAGGCGTCGCCACCAGCACATCCACTCCGGTATTCAGCCGGGCTATCTGCGGTTCCTGCTCCACTCCACCATGCAAGGAGAGAACGGCCACCCTTGTATTTTTGGCAAGACGGTTGAACACCTGCCCTGTCTGAGCCGCAAGCTCACGTGTGGGAACCATCACGAGACACCTCACACCTTGCGTCCGTCGACTGGATTTTCCCCGATGGATGCGATCCACCAACGGGATAGCGTAAGCCGCAGTTTTCCCCGTCCCGGTCTGGGCAACCGCGAAAACATCCTCACCCTTCTGAATGGGAAGCAATGCCTTGTATTGGATATCGGTGGGACGCACAAAACCCATTTCAGCCAAATTCGCCTTAATGGGATCGGATACTCGGGATTCCTCGAACTTCATTCCCATGCATTATCACCAGATGAATGGCCCACAGATCAATTCATTTCATTGGTTTGGTTGATTTCGTCCAGAATTCAGCTTTACATCCTGCCAAAATTGATCCATCCCTATTTTCTTTATGAGTCGGGGCGTCGCACAGCCTGGTAGTGCACCTGCTTTGGGAGCAGGGGGTCGCTGGTTCAAATCCAGTCGCCCCGACCAATTATCTTTCGAAGTCATCCGCACCTCAACCCGGGGAGATACCCCCCATGACCGGAAACTCTGATTTCCATGGGTCGTTTACCGTTTCGGGAATTGCGGGCCCGTGTCGGTTCATCCTTTGTGTCATGGCGCTCTGTTTCGGCTCCGCTACATCGATTCGGGCGCAAGGCACATTCCGGGAAGTCTTTCAATCAGGAATTGAGGCATTTCAGAATCAGGAGGCGCAGGCGGCCTATGCCCGGTTTTCGGAAATGGCCGCTGTCTTCAAAGACGAACCCGATTTTCATGACCCTGAGTTCCAGCATGTTTTTCTCCCGCTTTATGGGATGAGCGCCCTCTACGCCGGAGAATATCCGGTGGCCGCCCAGTCGCTATCCACTTATTTTGGATTGGACCTACAAACAACCCGCCAGGACGCTCCTTTACTCCTTGGCTGGAGCTTCGCGGCAAGGCAGCTCGAAGACTGGGCCACCTTGATAGCCTGTTACGACCGTTTCATCACCTCCTACCCGCACCACCCGGAAACCCCACTCGTACAGTTTGAACGCATTCTCGTTCTGTTTCACTGCGGGCAATACGATGAGGCGTCAGCCGCCAGCCGGATCTACTCCAAGTCGAATGCGCCCATCGCATTGCGCATGCGGGCGCAATTGATCCATATTCAAGAGATGATGCGCAAGGGACACCGCGATGAGGCGACCCGCGCGCTGCTCGCGTCGGATTGGGCACCCGATACCATGCCGGAACAGGCGGTATTGGCCTTTACTGCCCTCGATCTTGGCGAATCCCTGATGGATGCCGGTGACTATGAACAGGCCATCCGCGTCTACCGATTGGTACCCCACTACCAAGCATTGGTGGAAGGGCAAAAAAAGCAGATCCGGGTAGCCCGCGAGGGCATGGCCCGCCTCGCTGCACGCACACCCGACGGAAACGGACTCATCTGGCAATCTCACTACACCCGCCTCATCGATCGAATGGAAGAGAGACTTGGGGCGCTGGAATCCTCCGGCGACTACACGTCCGGATTCCTCCTGCGGTATGGAAGGTGTTTGCTGCACGCCGGACATCTTCCCGAGGCATGGGTGCTCTTCCGAACCTTGGCCAACAACGCCGAAGTATCACCCGAAATCGGAGAACAGGCCCATTACCACTGGATCCTCGCCAGTCACGAACTCGGCCGCTTTGACGAGACATATCAGCTCTGTCTGGACTTTGCCCAACGCTTTCCCGGCCATGAATTACTGCCGACCACCCAATATCTTCTGGCATGCGCCTATGAAGATGCGGGAAAGCCTGACGACGCTCACCGTGTGCTCTCGGCTCTGATGGAGGCCTACCCGAGTCACAAAGACCATTCCTCCTGGTGGCTGACCCGTGCAACGCACCTTGCCCGGAACGGAAAAACATCCGATGCGATCGCCGATCTTGAAAGCCTTCTCAAGAGCCAAGCTCCCGATTCCGTCCATGCACGTGCCTTGTATTGGCTCGGACGGACCTTGGCCGCTGATCGACGTTACAAGGAAGCATCATGGGCATTTGCAAGTGTCATCTCCAAACATCCGGCGCACTGGATGATCCCCGAATGCCACTACCGAATGGGGGCGATGGCCTATTCGATGAAAGACCATCCCAAAGCCCGATCCATAATCACAGACTACCTTGAGCACTATCCGGATGATGCATTCGTTCCCGAATCCAAGGTGCTGCTCGGCGATATATTGCTCGGAGAAGGCAAACTCGACGAGGCGGTCGCCCGGTTTTCCACCATTGGAGAAGATCAACCGACACTCGCGACCTACGCGGTTTTTCAAATTGGGAAGATACTGCGCGCACGGGAGGACTATGAGGGCATGATCAGCCATTTTCGCCGCTATCTCGACACCCCTGATGCTTCCGTAAAAACCCGTATCAGCGAAGCCCTCCGCGAAATTTCGTGGGCCATGCAACAACTTGGCCACCACGAAATGGCCTTACCGCTACTCCTGACAACGGTGCTCAACGGAGCAAACGAACCCCAGTCCGGCGATTTCATCGCACTCCTTCAGATGCTCGAATCATCGCGCATCCGTTGCGAGCAATCCAAAAGCCTCCACTCCAATGCAACCGATTCCGTTCTCAAGTCATTCGTCAGCGCATCCTCGTTCAAACAGTGGCTCGACACGCAAACAGCATCCGCAGCGGAGACAGGCCATTGGCTGGCATTTGGACGCTTCCTGCTGTTCGACGCGATGAAAGCCCGAAAAGCCGGTTCGGCCGAGCAAGCCGAAGCGATCCTCCACCGCATAGCCCACCAAGTGCCCATGGAGTGCATGGACGATCATCTGCTCGGGGAAACCGGACTCTCCCTTTGGGCTCTGGCGCCCACCCTCGCCGAGGAACGTCTCACCCTTCTTCTGGCACTGTATCCGCACAGTCCACACAAAGGGCTGGCCTATGCGGGCCTCGCCAAACTCGCGGCACAAGGTGGCCAACCGGACAATGCTTTGCGCTGGGTCAACCGTTTCCAAAAGGAGTATCCCGCCCACCCGCTCGCACCGGACATGTATCTTCTGGCTGGGGATACCCTTCAGGCACTCGAACGGTGGGACGGAGCCGAAGCATCCTACGAAGCGTTGCTGCGACTCAAAAATGCCCGGGGCCTCCCGCACGTCAAAGCATTGGCCGGATTGGCCCACACCAACGAAAGCCATGGGAATCTGGAAAAAGCCATCGCGTACTGGCAACGGATTTATACACTCTACCGCGCCTACTCCGATCTGGTCGCAGAGGCCTATTTCGAAAGCTCCAGACTTTTCGAATCCATAGGCCAACATGAGGCATGCATCCGCTCGCTTGATGAAATGCTGCAACAAGAAGATCTCCAAGGAAAACCCTTCTATGAAAAAGCAAAAAGTCTCCGGAATCAGATCGACGCAAGACCCGCCGGCTCGACGACTCCCGCGGAAATAACAACAGCAGGCTGAATGCACGATACCATGAAATGGAGCCAGCGATCAAACGATACACCAAAACCCGTTTCCGGACCCGCATTGTGGAATCGGATGAAGGTTGCAATACTCCTTTCCCTCTCACTTGGATTGTCACCATCATTATCCGGACAAGCCTCCGATAGCGAACACTCGCTCATGCAACGGGCATCCGAAGCCGCGCGCAAAGCGGTCACCCTCTACTTCAACGACAATCCGGTTCCTTTCGAAGGCTACTTCCGCTACTCGGACCACGACACTCTCATCATGTGGAGACCTGTTGGACGGGAGGGAGAAGTCGAATCCACCATCGAATGGCACCGCATACGATCGGTTGCCTTTCCCGATGCCGCCCTTGCAACCGAGATTGCCGATGCCATTGAATGCGAAATCACACCCGAACTCTACGCAGCCCTATCGGTTCTGGTGGACCAAAGGCTCCCCTACTCAACAGTGCTGTCGCCTCACCAAACACCACCCCTCGTTGCCCTCGCGAAGGCCAGCCTCCGCGAAGATAATCCCACCCGAACACTCGGCATCATCCGTGCGATCCGGCTCAACCCTGCCCAACACCAAACCTCTCTGCAAATCGAATACCTTGAACTGGAGGCACTCCTGATGCTGGGCCTTCAAAATGACATCATCGCTTTGGCCAACGGGCTCATCGCAAAGGCCACAAATCCATCCGATGCCACATTCGCATGGATCGCTCTAGCCTGGACCTATCTTAAGGCCAACGAATGGTATCCATCCCTCATGGCAGCCTCCCACGCACTCGTCTTCGGGGACACAAGCGACATTGCCAACACTGCCGACGCCGCTTTCATCGCGTTGATTGCCTCGCTTCATCTTGGGAAAGCCAACGCATCCCGGCGCTACCGCACGCTCGCACACTCAACGGGACAAACAGCCCGCAACTTGCCCGGCTTTCCAAGTCGTCCGGAGTGGGATCGCCTACTCGATGATGCAAGCTATTCATCTGTTGAAGCCGAAATCCTCAACCAGGCCAGAATCCAGGCCATTCTGCATCCCGAGCAGTCGGACGCCCCAGTGGGAATGCTGCCAACGCCCATTCTGTTTTCCCAAATTCCAGACAATGCGCCGACAGCTGCATCCCGGAATCCGTCGACTTCCCATCCATAAACAACTATCTAGAACCGACTCATCCACCTCATGAATTCAGTAAAATACCGGGTATTCCCAACCAAGCTTCTCCGCGCATCCATCCTTCTTTGCATGATACCGGCAGGACCCACCGCCCTCTTCGCTCAAGAACCCGCATCCGGCAAACTCAGCCTATGGGGAATGATCCAGCAAGGCGGATGGGCCATGTATCCACTCGGGCTTTGCTCCCTGATCATGTTCTTTCTTATCTTCCACTCCTGGAGAGAAACCCACCCCAGACGTTTCATCCCCTCTGAAGGAGTAGAAGAGGCACTCTCCCTCCTCGGAGCCTTTCGCATTCAGGAAGGAATCGACAGCCTCAAACGTTCACAAACCGTCTTGGGTCGAATCATGGAAAAAGCCCTTCGACGCATCAAGCCCGAGGTGCCTCAGGTCAACAAACCCAAGGCTGAAGCAACCCTCATCGAGCACCTCGAAGCCGAGGAAAACTCCGTCGGCCAATGGGTCAACTACCTCAATGTCGTTGGATCGGTCTCGCCTATGATCGGACTATTGGGAACTGTCAGCGGCATGATCAGCGCCTTCCAAACCATAGGACAAGGCGGCATGGGCAGACCGGAACTCCTGGCAAATGATATCGGAGAAGCCCTCATCACCACTGCGGCGGGCCTTATTGTTGGGATCCCAGCCATGCTCTCGTTCTTCATCATGCGCAACCGACTCACTGCCACTGTAGTCGCGACCAGTCAGCTCGCCAGTGATCTGCTCGACGAAATCCCCGTGAACGTCATCTTCGAGGAGGAATCCCCCGAC
>JAFGAQ010000052.1 GCA_016933595.1 Opitutales bacterium
GCATCTGAACCCTCCAATTCCTGTTTCATGGCCACATACACTCCCGCGGATTGAAAGACGGATTCGCAGAGGATGACGCCTGGAGTGATCGGGTTGGACGGATAGTGGCCCCGGTAAAGATCCATCTCAGGTTTGAGTGTCAGTCCGGTAACAATATGGGAGTCATCCATCTCAATGATCTCGTCCACAAAAAGGAAGGGATCGCGATGGGGAATATAGTCTTTGACGCCTTTCACATTGGCAGGAATGGAATAGATTTGGCACACAGTCAAGGCGTCTGAGCGAGGAGCGGATGATTGAAATCGGAGTTGTCATTCGGGGTGAGTCCTGCTCTTTTGATGCAAGTATGTCAGTTCCACTTCTGAATCTTGCTGAACACAACCGTCCATATCAGGATCGCATGCGCGAAGCCTTTGATCGATTCCTTGCATCGGGGCAGTATATCGGGGGCGATCAGGTCACGCTTTTCGAGAAAGAGGTCGCTTCCTACCTTGGGGTCAGCGAGTGCGTGGCGGTTAGTTCAGGAACCGATGCCTTGTTGTTGGCATTAATGGCATTGGATGTTGGGCCCGGGGATGAGGTGATTTGCCCATCCTTCACTTTTTTTGCAACGGCCGGGGTGGTTCACCGTCTGGGTGCAAAGCCGGTATTTGCGGAGATACTGGAAGGCTCCTTCAACATGGATCCGGAGGATATCGAGCACCGGATCACGCCGCGCACAAAGGGGATCATTCCAGTGCATCTGTTCGGTCAAATGGCAAACATCGGGCGGATTCAGGCGATTGCGGACAAGCATGGGTTGTTTGTGGTGGAGGATGCCGCCCAGGCCATCGGAGCACGTCACAATGGCAAGCATGCGGGCTCTTTTGGTGCATTCGGGGCGTTCAGTTTTTATCCGACCAAGAACCTGTCGGGTTTGGGTGACTCCGGGTTGGTGTCCACCAACGATCCGAAGCTGGCTGCGAAAGCCCGGATTCTGCGTGTGCATGGGATGGACCCCGTTTATTACCATTCGCATGTTGGGGGCAATTTCCGCTTTGATCCGATCCAGGGTGCGTTGTTGCGGATCAAGCTTCCGGATCTGGATACCTCCATCGGCCTGAGGCAGGAGCGCGCGGCACGTTACGTGAGCCGCTTGGGCAGCCACCCGGCGGTTGCGCTGAGCTGTGAGGAAGCGGCGGGCAAGAAGCTGGTGTTGCCGGAGACCAGTCCGGGCAACGCGCATACCTTCAATCAGTTCACGATCCGCGTGCGGGGCGAGGGTGCGAGGGACCGTCTGGCCGCGCAGCTCAAAGCGGCCGGTATCGGACACGGGATTTACTATCCCCTCGGATTGCACCAGCAGGAATGCTTCCGCTGCCACACCGGTGGGGCCGTTTCGCTTCCGATCACCGAAGCGGCCTGTCGCGAGGTGTTGAGTATCCCGATCGTCCCGGAGATCAAACTGGAGCAGATCGACGAGGTGTGTGACCGCATCATCGGGTTTCTGGATGGCGGTAATGCTGCCTAAGCCTGAGAATTCCAACCGCGACCGGCCATGATTCAATACCTGAGCATCAAGGATCTCGCCCTGATTGATCAGGTGACGCTTGAATTCGACAAGGGGCTCACGGTCATCACCGGAGAAACCGGTGCCGGTAAGAGCATCCTGCTCGGGGCCTTGTCGATGCTCTCCGGTGCGCGGGTGGATCGCACGGTGATCCGGCATGCTCAGGATCAATGCGAGGTGGAGGCGGCGATCCTGATTGAGGAAGATGCGCTGCTCAACGAGAAGCTCGCCTCCCTGAATCTACCGGCTTGCGAGGACAATTGTCTGCTGCTTTCGCGTTCGCTGCACCGCTCCAAGGTGCCCCGCATTCAGGTGAACGGGGCGATGACCACTCTCGCCAATTTGGCGGAGATTGGTGAATACTGGATCGACTTTCATGGCCCGGGTGAACCGCAGAAACTCTTCAAAGAAAAGTTTCAGCTCGAGATTCTGGATTTGTTTGGGCGTTGTGATGCCGATCGCGAAGCCTATCGCACATCCTATTTGGATTGGCGACGGGTTTTGCGGGAGCTCGAATCCGTAAAGGAGGAAAAACAACTGAGTCCGGATGAAATGCATTTTCTGCAGACTCAGATTGCGCGGATCGATGAAGTGGATCCATCGGACGAATCCATTGAGAAGCTCGAAAGCGATTTTCGCCGGATCTCCGGATCGGAGGAAATGATCCGCGGGTTTTCGCGTATTCAGGAAATATTGAATGGAGAAGGAGGAGTGGCTTCCCAGCTTGGGCAGGCGATACAACAGATGGGCATCGTGGCAGGCATCGATTCTTCCGCGCAGACGTTGGCGGACCGGTTGGAGTCGCTTGCCATCGAGGTGGGTGATGTCAGCGGCGAAATTGATGCATGTATCGGCGATGCCGATTGGGATGAGTCCGCCATCGAGGCTGTGCGGGCCCGTATGGAGCTTTGGATGGACCTGAAGCGGCGGTATGGAAGGAGTCCCGAACTCGTAAGGGAAGCACGGGAATCGATGGCGTTGCGGTTGGCGACCCATTCGGATATTGGGAAGACCATCCGATCCCTTGAGTCGGAGCTCTCCAATTTGGAGGCGGCAATGAGGGCAAAGGGGGATGTGCTGCAGAATCGGAGGGCGGAAGCCGCTCAACGATTGTCGGGATTAGTGGGGGAAAAACTGAAACCCCTGGGGTTTGCGAAGGCGCAGTTTGAGGTGGAGGTGGATCCAGCGGGTGAACCGACCGAGCACGGCACCGGCGGCTGCTGTATGCTTTTTTCACCCAACCCCGGGCAGCCGATGCTGCCTCTCGCGAAAATCGCATCCAGCGGGGAAACCGCCCGGGTGATGCTTGCGCTGAAAGCCGTGCTGGCGGCCTACGACGCCACGCCTGTGTTGGTTTTTGATGAAGTGGACGCCAATGTGGGCGGGGAAATCGGTGGCTCGGTGGGTGCCGAGCTGGCCCGTGTCTCAGATGGGCATCAGGTGTTTTGTGTGACGCATTTGCCTCAGGTCGCGTGTCAGGGGGATCACCATTTTGTGGTGACCAAATCGCAATCGGATGATCACACGGACGTGA
>JAFGAQ010000053.1 GCA_016933595.1 Opitutales bacterium
ATCTTTGATTAACAAGGTTCGCCCGGGGTCGGGCTCGCATGGAAAAGAGCGCGAGCAGGATGCTCCCGCTACTATGGATCGATGCCCAGAGCAAAGTCCATGGGCAGCAGGTTTGAATAAGTAAGATTTCCTCACACAAGACCCGGAGGAAGATTGACTGAAATCATTTCCCAGTAGCGGAATGTGTGAGTGTTCCGACCCTCGATTCGGCTATACATACGCGATTGTCATTCAGGTCGATAGATGGGATGTTTTTTCGTCAAGACCCTAGGGCTATCGCATTTGCTTGCATCCGGGTTTTCGAAGACTTTCACATGAGGGCTCGTGATGGTTATTTGTCGAGCGGGATTTGTATGGGTCTGCGGACCGTATCAGGATGAGGCATGCGGGATGATTCCATTTTGGCGAAGAAGGGATTCCAGAAAGAGGATTCCACCCGGATGGTCGTCAAATACTCCGTCAAGCTGGGCCTGGAAGCAGGCGTCGAGTAGTGGAGAGAAGGAGGGGCCGGGCTGAAGTCCCATCCGGATGAGGTCGCGTCCCTGCACGATGGGTTGGGGTTTTTGTGTTTGGAGTCCGAGGTTGCGGAGTCTTTCATTGATCCAGACTCCCTCCGGAAAGGCATCAGTGGCGACGGCGCCGGTCCGGCCCTGCCGATCCGCCTGACAAACCCGCAGCAGGCGGTCCATTCGGCCTACCTGAAGCGCGAGCCGCCGGATGGCCGCATCGCTTGAGTGATCACGGAAAAGAGCGGCCGGCCGCATGTGGGCCGCTACGAGGGGCGGGACTGCTTCGAGCAGGAGGGTTTCTTCCGTGAGCCTGGATAGAAATGACAGCGTGACCGGAATCCCCGCTTCCGCATGCCCAGGGGAGCGGATGTGTCCCGCCTCATGGATCGATGTGGTGGGCTTTCCCATGTCGTGGCACAGCACCGCCAGCCCCACGATGAGGTCCTCGGTGGGATCTCCGGTCCGGTTTCTGGCGTAGGCGTCCATGCACAGCAGGGTATGGTTCCATACGTCCCCTTCGGGATGCCAATGCGGGTCCTGATCACAACCGATCAGCGCCTGGAGTTCGGGAAATTGGCGAACCCACCCGCAATCGCGGAGGAAACTCAGTCCAAGAGATGGACGGATCCCTTTCAGAATGAGCTTGCGGAATTCTCCGAAGATGCGTTCACGCGGAAGGTTATCCGCTTCCATCGATGCTGAAAGTGCGACGGTGGATGGATGGACTTCGAATCCGAATCGTGCCGAGAACTGCATCGCGCGGAATACCCTCAACGGATCCTCCGCGAACTTTCCGGAGGTATGTCGCAGGATCTTGTTATTCAGGTCCGGGAGGCCGCCATGCGGGTCGACCAGCGATTCGGTGTTCAAGTCCCAGTATATCGCATTGATCGTGAAATCCCGTCGGGCCGCAGCTTTCTCCAGGGGGAGATCCGGATCGCAGCGGATGTCAAAGTCGCGATGTCCGGGTCCGGTCACCGTCTCCTCCCGGGGGACCGAAACATCGAAGGGCTGCCCGCCGATTTTGAGGACTCCGAATGATTTGCCGACCCAATGCACTTTGAACTGTCGGTCAATCTTACTGGCAAGCGCCTCCATCGGTGCCCCGAATACCTCGATGTCGAGATCGTCCGGACTAACGCCCATGAGTGCATCCCGGACCGAACCGCCCACCAGATAGGGGTGGCCACCCGCTGCCCGAATACACTGCAGGAGCTTCGGAAGCTCCTTGTGCAGACGGGTCAGGTTTTGAATGGACAGGGCGGGGATCATGATTGGCGGAGCTTAGATCCAGCGCCGGACTCTTCCGCAATAAGCATGGTATTCGGAACCGAATCTCAGCCTCATGCAATGCTCTTCGGGGCGGATCGAGAGCACGTGCAACAGCCCGGCGAGCAGCGGAGTGGTCACCAGAATGCCCCAATTTCCGAGCATCATTCCCAGGCCCAGTTGGATCACGAGTAACGCCAGATACATCGGGTTGCGGGAAATGCGGTAGGGACCTTTACAAACGAATGCGAGTACCGGCGCTCCTGGTTTGACGGTTGTGCCGGCTACCTTCAGGCAGATGATTCCCCACGCGGCAAAGAGGCATCCGGCGGCCACCGTGGCGATTCCCGCATGTTGCACAATGCTCGCGTTGAGGCGTTCGTGTGGTGCCAGCAGTCCGAGTCCGAACCCAAGCGCTACCGTCATTGCGAACATGGCGCCGGGTTGAATCCTGACCCGTGCACAATCCCCGGATGGCTCAGGGGATGCTGCGGTTTGCGGCGACCCGGATGAGGAATTACTACCGGATGTAGCTGATCCGGAGGATGGGTTGGATGCTCCAGTGTGCATACGGATACGATGGTTCTCGGTCGTTTTCGCAAGGGTGGGTGCTTAGTCGCCTTGGTAGTCCGGATCGTTTTTCATCGAGATCGGTTG
>JAFGAQ010000353.1 GCA_016933595.1 Opitutales bacterium
AGATCCAATTGGCGCTCGAAATGGGACAGCACCTTCTCCCGGATGCCATAGCTGAGCATGCCTTCCTTGATCGAACGCAATACCGATTCGTCCACCCGCCGGAGCGAATCAAGCAGGCGCGCACGGCCCGAAGCATCCATTGCCTCATGCAGCAACAGAAGCGGCAAGGTGTATTTCCCCTTCATCAGGTCGGTGTGCAACGTCTTACCATAGACCTGCTCAGTGCCAAAGAAATCCACCATATCATCATAGATCTGGTAAGCATTACCCAGATGCAGCCCGAATTGCCCTGCCGCCCCGGCATAGTCAACGGCATATCCGCCTGCGGTAGCCCCCAAAAAACAGGACAATCGAAAGAGCTCAGCCGTCTTCAGTTCGATCGCCCGATAGTATTTATCCAATCCCAGATGAATATCGTTCTTCTCAAAGGTCTGGTGGATCTCACCAGCCACTACCTTGCGTGAACTCGCCGCCACCTGACGACAGATTTCGGTCGATGAGAACTCTGCCGCCAGCACTAAAGCATGCGCGAACACGGCATCTCCCAGCAAAACCGCAACCGATGGCCCATAGACCTCCTTCACGGAAGGCCGCCCGTGGCGAATCGCGGCATCATCCAGGATATCATCGTGAACGAGTGTTGCCATGTGAACGAGCTCAATGACCGCCCCCATTCTCACCATCTCCGGATCAGGAGCTCCTCGGTCGCGGTAGCCTGAAAAATGGACCAGCACCGGGCGGATCCGCTTGCCTCCTTTTTCCATGCAGTAGCGCGCCATGTCCCGGATCTCGGGCTCAAAAGCGTCCACCTGCTGCATCAGGTTATCCTGAACCGCAAGGATAAAGCTCTCAGCACGAGCCTGAATCGGGGCAAATCCTCTGACTGCCCCATCCTTCAACGCAGGTTCTTGCTTACTGATCATTGCGGGAACATAAAGCATCCGACTCCCAATGCAAGACCGTGATGCGGGTCTCCAAGACGATTTCCATCCCCTGCGGAAACTCCCCGACAAGCTTGCAA
Organism: Opitutales bacterium; assembly: GCA_016933595.1. GTDB lineage: Bacteria > Verrucomicrobiota > Verrucomicrobiia > Opitutales > JAFGAQ01 > JAFGAQ01. The sequence continues at coordinate 1,022 of JAFGAQ010000353.1, forward strand.
TATCCGATTCGGAAGCTACAGCGTTTGGGGTATCACCATCATGCGCCTTCCCGAAAACATCCATGCGTTGGTCAGCAAATACAACCGGCCCGGTCCACGCTACACCTCTTATCCAACTGCGCCACATTTCCGCGAGAATATCGCACGCGAGACACTCATGGACGCCACGCGCACGGAGTCCGGCGCAGTATCGCTCTACCTTCACATTCCATTTTGCGAGAAAAACTGCTGGTTCTGCGGATGCAACACCATCATCACCACAAGGCATTCGAGAGCCGACACCTACCTTGATCTGATCGCACAGGAGATCCGGATCTTCAACTCACGTAATGGATCACGCAAGTCCGTCGGGCAGATGCACTGGGGAGGCGGAACTCCAAACTTCCTGAGTCCGGAACAAATCCAACGACTCCTTGGCATCCTTCGTGAAGGTTTCGATTTCCTCCCGGGATTCGAATTCAGCGTGGAACTGGCTCCAAGCCACTTGAAACAGGAACAGATCGATGCCCTTGTAGCGGGAGGCCTCACCCG
>JAFGAQ010000354.1 GCA_016933595.1 Opitutales bacterium
AGGGTCTGTGGAATTGATGCTCCATCGCGATCCGGGAAGGGCGATTCTGGTTTCAATCGGGCGGGAATCCGCGCACTACGTGGATCCGTATTCCGGGGTGGTTCTGGGGCCCGCGGCTTCCTCCATGCGAACTTTCATGGATGTCATGCTGCGGATGCATCGATGGCTTGCCCTGTCCGGGGATGCGCGCAACTGGGGCAAAGCGATAACGGGAGCGGCGAATACGGTGTTTTTCCTGTTGGCATTGAGCGGGCTCTACCTTTGGTGGCCCAGACGGTGGAATTGGAAGAACCTACGACCGGTATTGATATTCGCCGGATCCAAGGGAATAATGCGGGATTGGAACTGGCACCATGTGATCGGTATCTGGACTTTGCCGGTCGTGTTGGTTCTGACGTTCACCGGGATGGTGATATCTTATCCATGGTTGAGTCAACGGCTGATCCAGATGGCGGGTGATGCTGAGCGGCCACGGCCTGATTCTGTCGCATTGGAGCCGGATTTCAGCGTTGCCCCTGTGAATCCGGATGGACCGGTGGTGTCCGGTTTCCACGACGCTTTCCGGATTCTGGCCGAAGCTTACCCGGATTGGAAAACGATCCAACTGCGTAAAGGATTGCCCCGCCGTGGAGGAGCTCCTCAGCCCTCCCGGAACGGGCCTGCAGGTGAACATGGCGGACCGGGTGGGATTGCCCCTCCCTTCAGCGCAACGATTCGGGAGAGGGGAGCGTGGCCTTTGTTTTCGAGCACACAGGTGGTGCTCGACAGCTATTCCGGTCGGATTGTTCACGCATCGGACTATCATGAGTTGTCGAATGGGAGAAAGCTGCGCTCGTGGATCCGTTTCCTACATACCGGAGAAGCGCTGGGATGGCCCGGGCAGTTGGTGGCCGGAATCGCTTCAGCATGTGGGGTGCTGCTGGTCTGGACAGGATTTGCGTTGGCATGGCGGCGCTTGGTGGCCGCCATCCGCCGCCGTCGCAGATCCTGAAGGCGCGGAGCCGGATCGGTTACCATGCTGGACAATGCGTTTGGTTGAAAGCACGTGGGTGGGTGTGGCGTTGCGCATGTTATCCGTCCGGGTGCGGGGATCATATGACTGTGCTCCCCGCAAATCCACAATCAGGTTGCAGACCGGTGAACCGTCCGTTAAGGTTGTCTTTTAAGTATTCCGGTCTTACGCTGTATTTTCCCAAGTCTCAAAACGAACCCCTCGTCATGCTATGAATGTATCCTTCGTTATTGCCCGCTTCGCGTGTTCGCTTTCATTGGTTGGAGTGTTGTCCGTGGCGTTGCCATTGAGCGCAGTGCCAGTGGAATCCGGCATTGATGCTGTTACGGTCTATCCCGATGCGGCATGGGTCAGCCGGGTGATGGACGTGGAGGTGTCTCCCGGCCTGCAGACTGTGGAGATGGAACGATTGTCGAGCGCGATTCAGGATGCCTCATTACAGGCCGAGGTATTGGAATCCCCAGGGGTCTCCTTGATCCGTGATATCCGTTTCGAACGCGAGATGGATCGGCCGGAACCGCAGGAGGTGAAGGGGTTGCGAAATCAGATCCGCGAGCTTCAGCAACAGATGCAGGTTCTGGATGAGGATGCCGGACTGATGAAGCGCCAGATGTCCTATGCGGAGGAGATGGCGCAATCGTTTTCGTCCGGATTCGGAACCCGTGACAACCGTGTGCCGACTATGGAGGAGGCGAGGGCCACCTGGACGTATTTGGAGGAAACCGCGAATGCGGCTCAGGATGGCATGCGTGCGATTGAGGAGAAGCGCCGGGTGTTGAAAGAACAGATGGTGGAATTGGAGAAAACCCTCAATGAACGCTTGGATGCGGATCGGCAACTGCAGGGCAAGGCAACCCTTACGTTGGAATCCGACACGAAAGGTTTGGCCAGGCTGCGGGTTCGCTATCTGGTATCGCGTGCATGGTGGAAACCGCTCTACGAAGTGCGCGCCTACCCTGAGAAAGCCGAGGTTGAGATTGCCTATTTGGCGGAGATCCAGCAGGTCACTGGAGAGGATTGGAAAGATGTTGAGTTGACGCTTTCGACGAGCCGCTCGGTCCGCAGTGGAGATGTTCCCGAGCTTCAGCCGATCCGGTTGAACAAGCTCGAACCGGTCGTGTATGCCCAACGGGCAATGAAGGCGACCCTTTCCAGGAATTATGAGGCTATGGAGGATTCGGCAATGGTCGCGCAGTCTGCTCCGATGGCTCCCGAAGCCACAGTGGAACAAGGTTTCAGTTCGTTCGAGATCAAGGCTCCCCATCGTGTGTCGATCCATAGCGTGGGTGAATCCACCCGTACCCCTTTGCAGCGCAGGACGGCCAAAGCGGATCTGTGGACGGAAGTGGTGGCGTCCATCACTCAGGATGCCTACCTTCGCGCATCGTTGATCCAGAACCTTGATATGCCGATCATTCCCGGCCGCGGACTCCTTTTTGTGGATGACAAACTGGTCGGCCAAACAACCCTCGCGCGTGTGCTGCCCGGAGAAGAGATCAAGCTCTCGCTTGGCGTGGACGAAGCTGTGATGGTGACCCGCAAGGATGGTCGATCGAAAGAGTCGCAATCTGGTTTGATCGACAAAACCACCACTCAGATGCGCCAGTACAACACGACTATCAAGAATGCCCGTGGTTTCGCCCACCGGATCCTGTTCAAGGATCAGTTCCCTATCTCGGAAAACGAGAAGATCGTGGTGCGGCGTCTGGCGCCTTCGGATAAGGATGTCGTTATTGATGCGAACACCGGAATATTCGAAATCAACCGCGTTTTCACTGCGGGACAGGAAGCATCGTATGAGACCCGCTTCGAGGTGACGTATCCCCGTGACTGGGATATTCCTCTGAGCTTCTAAGTTCGGTTTGAGCTAACCCCTCAATCCGTCCCGGGGACCGGATTAGGCTCCTTCTTTTTTATTCCAGACCAGGTTCAGCTTCCGGCTTTGCTCCGCGCAGTCTCTCAAATACAGATTTATGAGGTTCTGATATGGGATGCCAATTTCGGAAGACATGGCCCTGAAGTAATCGACCACGTCTTTCTAAAGGCGGATGGTTACCGCCTTCTTTTCTTTCTTGGTGTATGGGTTCCGGACGGCGTTCGTAAAGTCATACTCTGCTC
>JAFGAQ010000355.1 GCA_016933595.1 Opitutales bacterium
AAACCGTTCAATCAGGGCTTTATCGGGATCCGGTTGGCGCGCCAGAAGCCACAGATAAGAACGGTTGGGTCCGGATACAAAAGCGTATTGGTAGTCTTGTAGATCCATTTCAAAAATTACGTAGGACCCGTAGAAGGGACCGAAAAAGGACACCTTGAGAAAACCGGTTTCCGGACCTTTGACGGCGTATGCCCGGCCTTCGGCTTCTTTCCATTCCCTGGTATCAGAGGACCAGCCCCGGTTGATCACGCGGATGCCTCCATCCTTCCGCATGCTGTATTCGGCGGTTACCTGATGGAGTCCCCTCTCAAATGAGTGATCCAGGCGTGCTATCTCATACCATTTGCCGAGGTAACGTTCCTGCTCGAAGCCGCTTATCGGCTCAATTCCATCCGGAAGGCGCACGCATCCGCTGAATCCGAGAAGCCCAAAGATTACCAACCATTTCCCGTTTCTCATGGTTTGATCGTAACGCGGAATACCGGGAGAGCAAATGGCAGAAACCGAAATGCCGATCACAGCAGGGGTCGGGTGTGCCCTCGGATCCGGGTTGTCATTGTGGGTTGTGAATCGGGTGTTGCATGGACTGCGCAATTGGTTTCGCATGACTATGAATTAGGATTGTTGTGATGCGCAGAAGAGAGAAGGAAGTCAGTGACCAAACGATCATCGGTGAGTTGTTGTCTTCGGCACAGGTATGCCGTATTGCGATGGTGGATGGGGCCGAACCGTATGTCGTGCCGTTGAACTATGGCTATGAGGATGGGGTCATCTACGTGCACTCCGCCCGTGCGGGCCGTAAGATTGATATACTGAAGAAGAACCCGCGCGTGTGTTTCGAAATCGAGACCACGTCCGAGGTGATACGGCGCGAAGTGGCGTGTGATTGGTCTACAAAGGCGCGATCGATCGTGGGATACGGTAATGTCGAGTTTGTGGAAGATCCAGCCGATAAACGGCATGGACTGGACGTGATCATGGCGCATCACGGACAGAAGGGGCCCAACTATTTTGATGATGGCAGGGTGAATGCGGTTGAGATTATGCGGATCCGGATTGAGAGTCTGGCTTGCAAACAACTGGGTGTTTGGGCGTGAAAACCATTTTCGAAACCTGATTGTATGAACAGTTTTGTCGGAAGTCCGCATCTTTTAGTGCGCGACGAAGAAAGACAGGGCGAAAATCGGATGGCATGTCTGCATATTCTTCCTATGGGAGCTTAGGGTCACTGCGTGAGATAAACCTTGTTTCAATCCAGATTTCCGGAAGACGGAACGCTTACGCCTTCCGCCGCGGGAAGAGCATTCAAAACATCATACCCTTTGTGTTGCTTCGAGTCCTTGGTGAGAGACCTGTCTTCCTCTTCAAACCTGCTGGCCCGAGCAAGCGAGGGGCATCGTCGTCCGCGGTGCGGATCCTAGTGGGCCAGTCCGGGCGAACGTTGATAATCAATTTTCTCGTGATCAACATCGCTCGCGGTAATCGCTGGATGGTCTTGATCATGAGCTTCGTCGAATGGTTCGTGCCTGTCCAAAAGGTGTTTTTGGAAGAAGATATTCCTGACCACGAACGACACCAAAACCACGAAAAAGAGGGTTAGGTAGATAGGACGCATAATCTCCATTTCGTGTGGTTCGCGTATTTCGTGGTTGAATTAAGAGTTCTATCCACCACA
>JAFGAQ010000356.1 GCA_016933595.1 Opitutales bacterium
CCTCATCATCTTCAACCGTGAACCCTACGATAACACCGACGTCACATGGAATGGATTGCGTCTTGCCGACAAGCTGATGGAAGCGAAGCATGAAGTCCGCATCTTCCTTATGAATGATTCGGTCGATATGGCACGCGATGTTTGCAAACCGCCCGCCAACTACGATCAGGATCTGTCACAGATGCTTCGGGACCTCATTGCCAAAGGCGTGTCCGTCAAAGTCTGCGGGACCTGCATGGCCCGTTGCGGCATCTACAAAAATCATCCTTACTTCGATGGAGCAGAGAAATCCACGATGCCCGAATTGGCTGAGTGGGTCGTGGACAGTGACAAAGTCCTGACCTTTTGATGGCTGGATCCACCGCATTTGACCAGCTTAGCGAACGCTATGATGGTTGGTTTGAGGCACACCCTGAGGTCTACCGGACTGAGCTGGACGCAATCCGGGATTGGATGCCACCGGATGTAACCAACGCACTGGAGGTCGGCGTCGGCACGGGGCGTTTTGCCGCTCCTCTCGGGATTCAAACGGGTGTGGAACCATCCGATGCAATGGCCCGCATCGCCGAAAACCGTGGCATCCGCGTATACCGGGCTACAGCAGAAGCCCTTCCTTTCGACAACCAATCCTTCGATCTGGTGCTCATGGTCACCACAATCTGCTTCCTCGACGATGTCCCTGCGGCATTCAGCGAAGCCAACCGTGTCCTCCGTCCCGGAGGCCACATCCTGATTGGATTCGTCGACAAAAACAGTCGGATAGGCCGTCGATACGAAGAAAAACGGGCCCAAAGCCCGTTCTATAAGGACGCCACATTTTTCACTTCTCAGGAGGTCTCGCAGCTTCTCGTTCGGACTGGATTCCACAGTATCCTCGTCCGGCAAATACCCCTTCCCGGGGATGACGATCCCGATGATCCATCATCCCATTCAAGCGGTTCGTTTGTCGTGATCCGGGGTTCGGTACAGCCCTAAAAACCCGAACTCGCTTTCTGCTTCCCCCATGCTACCGGAAGCCCATTACCGACCCTGTACTTTCATTCCCTCAATGAGGCAAGGTGGGAACTGATCTTCCGATCATCCAACAGGCCCCAAGGCACCAAGATATCGACTTTGTGGTTAAAGATTCTTCTCTTCAAACCTGTTGACCC
>JAFGAQ010000054.1 GCA_016933595.1 Opitutales bacterium
CGCATCCGTGGGCCGAGGTGGCGTATTGCGCGCATTCCTCCATGATCGTTGACTTGCGCTTGGCGTGTCTGGATCCTGCCCGTGAGTCGGCTCTCAATCAACTCGCCTCGGACGTTGCAAAGCTGTTGGGAGAGGATCTGATCGGCTATGGCGAGTGCACCCTCGCGAAGCGGATTCACCAATACTTGGTGGCCAATGAGCAAACCCTGTCGGTTGCGGAATCCTGCACGGGCGGAATGCTGGCTGCAGCGCTTACGGAGCATTCTGGCGCATCCAAGGCGTTTGTGGGAGGTGTGGTTTCCTATACAAATGAGGCAAAGGTTCAGATGCTTGATGTTCCGGAGTGTATGATCCAGCAGCATGGACCGGTTAGCGCCGAGGTCGCGATCGCAATGGCGACGGGAGCGGCCGAACGGTTGGGGTCGAACTACGCATTGAGCATTACCGGATTCGCGGGTCCCGATGGCGGCACGGAGAAGGATCCGGTGGGTACGGTCTACATCGGCTACCATTCGCCTTCAGGAGCCTGGTCGACCCGGATTGTCTTGATGGGCGATCGCGCGACGGTTCGCCAAAGGGCAACCTTTGCGGCACTTGATTTCATGCGGCGCAAATTAATCGAACACAAAGCGGACGATTTCCTCAAGACATGCTGTTGAATGCGCTGCCCGTCAATGGCTTGTGGTCCCGGGTTTCAAGCTGTGTCGTTGCTGGACGCAGCATTTGAGGCGTCCTGGCCGGTTACCTGCGAACCCTTCGGTTACTTCAATTGACGGGGTAGGCGAGTTCGTTGAATCCATCGGGAAGGCCTTTTCCAAAAAAGACGGCATCGCAAAAGTTCACCAAGTCGTTGAAGTCGGGGATGTGACCGGTTGGTCTCACGCGGGTGGCGATCCTGTTTTGTGCACCTAGAATTTGGTAGATCTGGCTTGCCAATAACCAGGATTCCTGCGCTCCCCTTGGATTGGTCCAATGGTCTAGGGTTCCTTCGGTGGTAAGCAGGGCGCGTGGAGCAACCAGCGCGAGCAATTGGTGTTGGTCGATAGGAAGCTCCGATACCCGATCGGAGTAGTTTGAGAATCCGGGCCTAAACCAATGAGGAGCAAACCCC
>JAFGAQ010000055.1 GCA_016933595.1 Opitutales bacterium
GTCGGGCAGTTTTTCGAGGATCTCGTGTGCGCTAGGCTCAAACTTGATCTCCCGGTTATCCTCCAGATCCTCGACATTTTTGTGGTCTTTTTTAAGATCCAGCGTGTCGATCATCTCCTGTAGATCCAGAATCGGCAGAACCCGAACGGTAAGCGTCTTCTGGATGAGGGTGTTGATGAAACGGGGAAACACGATCTCCAGAGTGTCGATGCGCCCGCTCCGATACTGCTCCAGCATGTGCTCAATAATCGGCCGCACCTCACCAAAAGCCACGCGATCGGAAACCGAAAAATCCGCGACGAGGTTCCGTCCGGTCCGGCTCAGGTATTGCTTTGCCTTACGGCCAACGGAAACGAAATCGGCTTCGCCTTTGATCTTGTTGATCTCACGGAACAAATTCGCATTGAGCGGGCCACACAAACCTTTGTCCGTCGACAGCACAAGGATTCCACGGCGCTTCACCTCGCGTTTCTCCATGAGCGGATGGTTCGGGATCTCCGCATGCGTGGTGGCGATGTGCAGCAGGCGCGCCAGCAAAAGAGCGTAATCCCTCCCGGCGATTGCCCGATTCTGTGCCCGCTTCATCTTCGACGACGCCACCAGCTCCATCGCCTTGGTGATCTGGCGGGTGTTCTTGACGGACCGGATACGGTGCTTGATGTGGGCTATCTTGGACATTCCTGTTCAGCTCGGTTGCGAATCATCCCCGAAGGAACTCAGTCATTAGTCCAGGTTTGCTTCCATTCCTCAACGGTCTTGCGGAGTGCCGCCGCGATCTCGTCGGTAAGTTCCTTCTTTTTCTTGATGCTGTCCAACACGGAGGAACCGCGGCCCTGCAGATGATCCTGAAGGCTCAGCTTTGCCCGGGTGATCTGATCAAGCGGGATGTCGTCGAAAAAGTCATTCTGCATGGCCCAGACGATTCCCACCTCGACTTCCATTGAGAAGGGCTTGAGCGCAGGCTGCTTGAAGAGCTCGACAATCCGGCTTCCACGGTCGAGCTGCGCCTTTGTCTTGGGATCAAGGTCCGATCCGAACTGGGCAAATGCGGCCAGCTCGCGGAACTGCGCCAACTGCAACTTGATCTGGCCCGCCACCTTTTTCAGGGCCTTGGTTTGGGCGGAGCTTCCCACCCGCGAAACCGATAGACCCACCGCAATGGCCGGACGTATACCCTGGTTGAACAAGTCGGTTTCAAGGAAGATCTGGCCATCGGTGATCGAAATCACGTTGGTCGGAATATAGGCCGAAATGTCTCCTGCCTGCGTCTCGATGATCGGAAGTGCAGTCAACGACCCACCGCCATTCTCCTGGTTGAGACGGGCCGCACGCTCCAGCAGCCGTGAGTGCAGGTAGAACACGTCTCCCGGGAAGGCTTCGCGGCCAGCCGGGCGCTTCAGAATAAGAGAAATCTGGCGGTACGCCACCGCTTGCTTGGAAAGGTCGTCGTAGACGATCAAAGCATCCTTTCCCTCCGCCATGAACCACTCACCCATGGCAGCTCCGGAAAACGGCGCAATGTATTGATTGGCCGGGTTGTCCGCAGCCGGGGCCGAAACGATGATGGTGTATTTCATCGCATCCGCCTGCTCCAGCGTCCGGATGGTGCGGGCAACGTTGGCATTCTTCTGCCCAACCGCCACGTAAATCGAATAGAGCGGGCGAAACTCGGGGTCCCCGCTTGCGATCCCCTCATCGTTGATCCGCGCCTGGTTGATGATCGTGTCAATCGCGATTGTGGTTTTCCCGGTCGCACGGTCCCCGATGATCAGCTCACGTTGGCCGCGCCCAATCGGGATCATTGAGTCAATCGACATGATCCCCGTCTGAACCGGCTGGTTCACCGAACGCCGCGGAATGATCCCCGGAGCAATCTTCTCCACCGGATAAAATTCTTTCGCCTCGATCGGGCCTTTGCCATCAATCGGGTTACCCAAGGCATCCACCACGCGCCCGAGCAGGCACATTCCGACCGGCACCGAAAACAGCCGACCGGTTGTCTTGACCTCGTCGCCTTCTTTCAGGCTGCTGATGTCACCGAAAACCACACTCCCGACCTCGCCCTCGTTGAGGTTGAGCGCCTGCCCAATGATCCCGCCCGGAAACTCGATCATCTCGTTATACATCACGTCCGACAGTCCATCAATCCGGGCCACGCCGTCGGCGATCGAGAGGATGTGCCCGATGTTCTCTTTGCGGACAGCGGTTTCGAGATTCCTGATCTCGTTTTCAATGGTTTCTATTATGGAGCTCATCAGTGATGGATGGGAAAAGGGGGTTCAATTAGTAAAAGGGCTTCCGGGGATTCAGTTGATCAAACGCGCGACCAGACCACGCAGACTGGCATCCCATACATGGTCGCCGATGGTCACACGCGACCCCGCGATAAGGGATGAATCCTCGCGCGAATCCAGAATCAGGTTACGGTTCATCCGCGTTTCCATGCTCTTGAGGAAAGAATCGATAGCTTGCGGATCCAACTCACCGGCATAGACCACTTCCAGTGTGCTCTCGCGGATCAGGGATCGAATAGCGCCAAGATAAGACTTCAGGATGATCCGGTGGCTACGCGAAGTCTGGTTGCGGACTGCGGCGAGCACCGCCTCCACCCGCTCGGGATCGGGGATCCCGTCCTTGAGGGAGAGCTCCACCATCCGCTTCACCAGCATGCGCTGTCGTCTGTCTTTGATTTTGAGCATGGACTGCGTTTCGGATTATTGCTGGGCGATTTCCTTCAATGAAGCGTTCGCAAACCGGGTCTTCTCCTCTGCGCTCAACTCGCGCTGCAACACTTTGGATGAAGTGATCGCAACCAAGCGGGAAACCTGCTCACGCACTTCGGATACCATTTGCTTGCGCTCCAACTCGAGTGCCTCGCGGGTGCGGGCGACCATCTCTTCATTCCGCCGGGCCGTCTCGGCCGCACTGCGGTCAACCAGCTCTCTCGCTTTCGCCTGCGCATCCTCGCTGATCCGCTTGGCTTCGAGTGCGGCTTCCTTCATGATCTCCGCCTGCCGCTTCTCCGCTTCGGCAAGCTTCTGTTTCATCTCCTCCGCGTATTCGAGCCCATCGGAGATTTTCTTCCGACGCTCATCCATCGTTTTCAGGATCGGCTTCGACGCGAACAACCACAAGGCCACAAACACAATCAGGATCGCAAGAACCTGCGCCACGAAGCGTTCCGTATCGACATGGAAATTGATAAGCAGGCGGGAGATCGGATTCGTCGAAGCGGCATCAGTCGCAGCGCCGACCGTATCGGCGGCTATTTGGAACCAGATTTTCATGCAAGGGATACGTTATGGATGTCTCGAAAAAGGAAGGTGGCGGGAGCCGGTGTTAGATAACGGCTCCCGCGGATACGAAATCCGGAAAAATCAGTAGAGGAACAACACGTAGAACGCGATAGCTTCCGCAAGAGCCATCCCGAGGATGCTCTGGACGAGCACCTTACCGGATGCCCCGGGATTGCGTCCGACAGATTCCACTGCCTTGGTGCCGATCATGGCCACCCCGATGGCAGCTGTGCTACATCCGAGTGCGGCGGTGAGGCCTTTTCCGATGTCACCGGTTACGCCAGCGACTTGGGTAACGGTCTCAACGGCCTGAGTTGCCGCTTCGGCAAGAATGGGTAGATTGGTTGCGATAAGGTCGATCATGATACGGTTTCTGGATTATGATTGTTTGATTCGATTGGCAGATGGGCGCTACTCTCTTGTGGGTGCGCTTGCCCGCCGGAAAATGTGGTTTGTTGAGATAAGAACGTCCGCCTCAGTGCGCATGACCCTCCTCCGATTCATGGTTGCAAATCAGCCCGATGTACACGGACACCAGCAGAGTGAAAACGGTTGCCTGAATCACCCCGATCAGCAGTTCGAGGAGGTAGAAAGGCACCGGAAGCACCCATGGCATCATGTCCATCATGTTGACGATGAGGTTCTCGCCGCCAAAAACGTTCCCGAAAAGACGGAACGAGAGCGACACGAGGCGGAAGGCAATCGAAACCATTTCGATCATCCCCACGAAAAAGAAGATTGGGAAAAGAAAGATATAGATCAGGCGCGGCACTTCCTTCTTGTCCGCCTTGTTCCCGAACAAATCCTTGAGAAGGAAACCAAACCCCGCATAGCGGATCACATAGTAGAACCAGGCCACCTGGGCAATCGCAGCAAGGGCGAGCGTCGTATTCAGGTCCGCATTCGCCGGGCGCATCCAGTAGCGGAAATGCCCGTCCTCATCCATGGTCCCGAAGGTTCCCACTCCCGGAAGAAGGGAGCTCCAGTTATGGATCAGGATCACCACAAAAAAACCTGACAGCAACCAAAAGGTCGGGCGCACCAATCGCTTGCCCACAATCGGTTCAATCAATCCCGAAACGCCTTCAATGATCATTTCGACCACGGATTGCCCCCGACCCGGCACAAGCGCTGCCTTTCGCGCCATCAGCCGGATCACCACGATCAGCACCAATGACACACCCCACATCATCACCATCGAGTTGGTGATGGGAATCGAGAAACCCTCGGTCACCGGAATGCGGGTCAACTCATAGGCGTACGGTGACACCGCACCACCGGCCCACGCCTGTGCGGCCGCAAAACATGCAAGCACTCCGAGTATCCAACGTTTCATTCCGAAAATCTATACAAAGGGGCAAGTATCGACCAGATTGCAAACGGCTGAAGCATATCTTTCGCATTTTCGACACACAGGGGAGCCCGTCAACTGCAATTATCCGATCCGGTCCAAAGTCTGCTGACTATGAACCCGCCGGAACGATCCTTCGCAAGCGGGCATCGGCTCTTTCATATGAACCAAGTCTCAATCAGCCGGGATACGAGGGCGCAGCCCCCAAATCCTCCGTCGCGCGTTGGGTGAGGGCTGGTCCCTTGTCAGCCGCAAGATGAACGGACTGGCGAGAGTGTGAAGCCTTCCAAAGCGTGTGGAA
>JAFGAQ010000357.1 GCA_016933595.1 Opitutales bacterium
AGGGCCTATTTTGCCGGAACGGTTGCGCCTTCAGTTGCGCTCAGTGCGTTCCAAGCGACATCGGCCGATTTCGAGATCCGCTTTCGGGCTGGTTCCACGGGGTATACGACTCCGTATTGGTATGGATACCCGTGTGCCAGTATCCCCAATGCGGCCCCAACCTTGAATGCAATCGGGAACCGGAGTATTCAGCCGGGGCAACCCCTGATCATTACCGTGCAGGCTTCGGGCGCGAATGAGGATCTGGAATTCTCGGCCGTCGGAACCGAGCCTTGAAAAACCGTTTGACCACAGAATCCAGATCGTCGAGGGCAACAGGCGGGGGACGAACCAAAGAATTGGGATGATCCAAACCAAGGTCATTCAATACTCAGCCGCATCCATTGGTATCCACGCCCTCTCCAGTCCTTAACCGATACAACAAATGTGTAGGTTCCTGATTCCGACGGACAGCCGGAAATGCCCCCGGTGTTTCCATCCAACACTAACCCGGGAGGAAGCGCTCCACCCACAATCCTAAAACTGTAGGGTGGTTTGATGCAGTCCCATTCAAATCGGATATCGAGGGGTTCTCCAAGAGGGAGTTGATAGACCATCAACTCCGTAATGGCTGGGGTCCCATAGCCAGGACCTTCGACTATAACCGATGGATGAGCGGTCCCATTCACGGATACACCCAAAAAGAGCGGTGTGCGGGTGGGAGGCAATACCCGGATCCAGAATTCGACTCTGGATTCGTTGAGTCCATCGACTCCAAACATTGAGAACCTGTATTCTCCGGTCTCAGGAATGTATCCTGTGATGCATTCATTATCGATGCACAAGCGCCCCGGAAGGACGCCTTCAAGGGTGTAAGCAGCGTTGCTTCCCAGGATTCCTTGAGGATCAATAGACCAGCAATTGCGGGTTTCAGTGGTACAGATCAGTATCTCACGGGATACATTGGTGAATCCGATTCCATAGTGACATGAAAAGAATCCACAACTCACGAACGAAACATTATCCGCAACTTTCGAAAACCGGTATCTCCCCACATCAAAACTTGGACTGATCGTCCGATCCACCCAGAGAGCTCCAATCCTGTCGATGTATGCAACCGAAAACACACCCGTCTCGACGCTACTCACGTTCTCTGCCACGAGAAGGTATTCCTGATTGTTTTGCAAATTCCACAGTTCGCCATTCTTCTTAACGTATAAAATATCGAAACTGAGCTCATCCTTATCCATTGGAGCCGGGTTATCCCCTGTGGTTTCCGATTGCCAAATCAAGTCATAGCATGCTGCATCTACTACTCCGTCTGCAATTTCACGTGCTGATACTCCTGTCCATTCTGCTGCAGCGAGGCTTTCCGCAGAGGTTCCATGAAGCGATAGAGCCGTTGGATAATCCCCCGATTGAGGGTTTCCGGGAAGACTCCAAAGCCGATCATCTTCAGTAATGTAAAGAGTGAACCAAGCTCCGGCTGAAACCTTCCTCACCGGACCCGCCGTTTCGATCTTCCGGGGCGTGTGCACATTTTCGTTCCAAATCCCAAGTTGACCGTTCAACGATTCTCCCATCCCCCACATCTGCCCATCCTCTGTCACAAACACCGTGATGGATTGGGCGCATGATACATCGATCACTTTGCCTTGAACGGGAATCTCAACGGGTGACAAAAAACAATCCACAAGAATGGCCGGATCGATATCATCAATGCCGGTAGAAAACAAGGAATCATAATCACCCTCAGGTGCCCTTCCAAGCTCACCTTTCGTGTTGAATCCCATACCCCACAGTTTTCCGTCCTCGGTGACAAATACGCTATGGGAAATACCCACCGCCATGGTGATTACTTTTCCGTTGGTTGGAATAAGGGTAGCGCTGTTGCGATTGATAAGGTCTCCCAGTCCCAACTGTCCTATTGCATTGTGACCGGTGCCCCAAAGCCGACCGTCCATATCGAGAAACAAACAATGCACCCCTTGCCCGACAGACTTCACAATGCGGGAACTCACTGGAACAGCAGTCGGGTATTCGATGTATTCCGTCTCTCCAAGTCCCAGAGCCCCAAACGAGTTGTCGCCGAATCCGAAGACTCGGGCTTCACCGTTATCGGCCACCGCATGGAATGGAGCTCCAGTGGTCCACAGAATGATGCAGCCTGCGCATGGCGCAAATTTTTGTGCAATAGAACGAAACCATGATCCGGCAATATTTCTCATAGGGTTTTGGCGGGCGATAGGGGTAGATATGATTCTTGGGCATCTTGAATACCCGGGGTATTGAACGCACGCTCGAGGATGTCAGTCAGGACATTTGTGTCAACGGTTAAAAATCCTCTGCGGAAATGATTGAAACCGATGAAATCGGACGCAGGGAACACCCATTCGAGCTCCCGGCATTCCCGCAGGCTATGAACGGGCGTTGCTCAGTCGACGGAGTCGAGGGAGCGGGGAGAGTGGGAACGGCCGGATTTTTTGGACGGATTGGGACGGAGCATGCGTTTTTGCCGTTCCCGATCGCCGGCGTTTTTGGCAACGGGGATGGGCTTATCATCGAGATCGATGCCTGTGACATACATTGCGGCGGCGACGGTCATGGGGAGCGGGATGAAATCCTGAACCTGCTGGAGGTTCCAATGCTGGTCGCGGAGGAAGCATTCCACGGACCCCATTTCTTTCTCCGTGCAGCCTGGGAAACTGGAGATAAAATAGGGCACCAGATACTGTTCTTTGCCCACCTTCTCGCTGATTTGAAAGAAGGCTTCCATGAAGGCCTGAAAATCCCCGGCTGGTTTGCGCATGCGCCTGAGAACGGAGGGTTCGAGGTGTTCGGGCGCGACCTTGAGGTGTCCGGATACGTGGTGGGTGATGAGCTCGCGGAGGTAGTCGGGGGTATGAAGGGCAACATCCATGCGGACCCCCGATTGAATGAACACGTGCTTGACACCAGGCTGGCGCCGGGATTCACGGAGGAGCCGGATCGCGGGCTTCTCATTGATCTCGAAATGGGGGCAGAGTTTGGGCCAGAGGCAACTGGGCCGGTGACAGCGCAGGCATGCGTTGGTGTGACCATTGCGGGCAGCGAAAAGATTCGCGGTGGGCCCTCCCAGATCCGATACCGTGCCATGGAAATCCTGTTCGGATGAAAGCGCCCGAATTTCACCCATCACAGCGTCGATGCTGCGGCTGGAAAGGAACTTGCCCTGATGCATTCCAAGCCCACAAAAGGTGCATCCGCCAGCACATCCGCGGGATACGGTAATGGACTCGCGAATCGTGGCAAAGCCCGGAATCGGTTGCTGGTAGGATGGATGGGGCCTGCGTTGAAACGGCAACTCGTAGAGCGCATCGAACTCGGCGGTGTTGAGGGGCTGCGCTGGTGGCTCCATGATAACAGCGCGTTGGCCATGCATCTGGATGAGCTTTTTGCCACAGAATGGGGTCTGTTGGTGCTCGACTACCTTGGTCAGGCGCATGAGCAGCCGGGTATCGGCTTGAATCTCCTCACATGACGGCAGGACAATGGCATCGCTCCGGTCGATTGAAGCGCTCTCCCTGGCGCCCGGCATGCGGGCGGTTCCGGGAATTCCCTCAAGGGAGCCATTTCCCGAGGAAAGGCGCTGGCAGATTTCCCGTATGGCACGTTCGCCCATGCCATAAACCAGGAGATCCGCTTTGGAGTCCGACAGGATGGACGGGCGGATTTTGTCCTCCCAGTAGTCGTAATGAACGACCCGACGCATACTGGCTTCGATCCCACCCAAAATGACCGGACATCCCGGAAAGGCACGGCGGGCCAATTGTGCATAAACCACGGCAGCATGGTTGGGGCGTTTACCGGAAACACCGCCCTCCGAATACACATCGTCCTTCCGCTTATGGCGGGCCGCGGTGTAATTGGAGAGCATGGAATCAAGGTTGCCGGCGGTCACACCCACGAAAAGGCGCGGACGGCCCATGAGCGTGATCGACTCGATGGTCTTCCAGTCGGGTTGGGAGCATATGCCAACCCGCAAACCTTCGGACTCGATAACACGTCCGATCATGGCAGCCCCAAATGACGGGTGGTCAATGTAGGCATCACCCGTGATGATGAGTGCATCGAGTTGATCCCATCCGCGGGCACGCATCTCTGCCTGCGATATCGGAAAAAAACGGTTGTCGGTGGGCAATGCGGATGATGGACGATGGACGGACATGGCGGCTCTGGCATTGGGAACGATGCTCAATTCCCGGATGTTGGCAAGCGTGGAACCGGAGTCCGATCAAGCCGCCATGCAATTCATCGGATCGGAAAATCGGAATCCCGGAAACAATCACGCCTTGGGTTATCACAGCCGAAAAACCGCTTCACCCCATCATGCGCTGCTCACGCAAACAGGCGGATTTCTGAGAAACCATCGCTTTCAGGCCCGGTCAGTCGACTGGTTTCCTTCGCGCCAGTTCCTTCATCAGGCGTCTCGCTTCCCGTTTCGATTCGCTGACCCGCACAGCCTTGTTGAGCCATTTCATCGCAGCATCCGGGTTGCCGGCTTCCATTTGGCATTGGCCAATCCGGAGCGGGAGGATCCATGCATAACGCATTTCGCCGTATTCCGGAAGAAGCACTTCGTGGAGTCCCATATATTCGACCAACGCATC
>JAFGAQ010000358.1 GCA_016933595.1 Opitutales bacterium
CTCAGGCAGAGGAAGAGCGTGATCGGGATCATCTCGGGCGCGATATCCGGCCATGTGCTGCCTTTCAGGATGATACCGCGCACAATTCGCAGAAAGTGGGTCAAGGGGAGGACGCTGCCGATGGCTTGCGCCCATTCTGGCATGCCGCGGAAGGGGAACATGAATCCGGATAGCAGAAGGGATGGCAGAAAGAAGAAAAAGGCCATCTGGACGGCCTGCAGCTGATTTTGGGCAAAGGTTGAGAAGGTGATCCCCACTCCGAGGTTGGCGAGAATGAATACAAGGGTGCATGCAAGCAACAGCCAGAGGTCGCCGATGAAGGGGACGTTGAACATCCAACGGGCGGCGATGAGAATGAGCGCCACCTGAACATAGCCTACGAGAACGTAGGGAACAATCTTGCCGGTGAGCACCTCAAAGGGACGGACGGGAGTGCTCAGCAGGTTTTCCATGGTTCCGCGTTCCCGCTCGCGTGTCATCGCCAAAGCAGTGATGATGACGAGGGTCATGGTCAGGACGACTCCCATGAGACCGGGAACGACGTTGAGTTTACTGTCCATTTCCGGATTGAAGGCACTGTGGATGCGGAGCTGGACGGAGGGCTGGGCATGGTTGAGGTTGGGCAAGGTGCGGCCGATGGTGGACGCGACCGCCCGATCGATCAGGGTCGGCAGTTGGGCGAGCGCGTTGCTGGCGGCGGATGGGTCGGTGGCATCGGCGTTGACAAAGACGACTGGGCGCATGCCCTTGACGAGGTCATGTTCAAACTGCGGGGGTATGTGGACGGCGAACTGAACCGAGCCCAGGCGCAACGCTTCGTTGGCGTCGGCTTCGGATGCGTCGGGCATGGTTATCGTATAGTAGTCGCTGGTTTGGAGGGTGGCGACGATTGCCCGGGATACCGGGCCCCGATCTCCGTTGACGATAGCGGTGGGAAGGTGTTTGGGGTCGCTGTTGATGGCATACCCGAACAGGACAAGCTGCGCAACGGGAATGCCGGCGAGCATCGCAAAGGTCAGGCGGTCCCGCGTCATCTGGGTGAACTCCTTTAGGATGACGGCCACCAGTCTATTCCAGCTGAATCGTGGGGGTCGCGGGTTCATGATGAATGGGTTGTCAGGTTCTTGTTACCGGCAGCGAAGTTGTCCTCGCTGTGTGACATGAGGTGAATGAACACTTCTTCGAGGGATGTGGCCCGGACTTCCCACTGGTGGGTGCCTTTCAGGTGCTGGTGAATCGTGTTTTCGAGTGTTTCCGGATCTTTTCCCGACAGGTGGAGGCTTGAGCCGAACATGACGGCTTGGGCTACGCCCGGTTGCTCCCTGAGTTGATCTGCCCAGCGGGGCAAATCCGGCCCGGTAATTCTGCGGGTGTGGAGTCCTGAATCGTCGATGAGGGTTTGTTTTTCTCCTTGGGCGAGGAGTCTGCCGTAGGCGATGTAGGCAAGTTGATGGCAACGCTCGGCTTCATCCATGTAGTGCGTTGTCACCAGTATCGTCATTCCCTCACGGGCGAGCTTGTGAATCTCATCCCAGAACTCCCGTCTGGCTTTGGGGTCCACACCGGCAGTCGGTTCATCCAGCAGCAGCAACTGTGGCTTGTGGAGCATGCATGCGGCTAGTGCCAGGCGCTGCTTCCATCCGCCGGACAATGTTCCCGCCAATTGGTTTGCCCGCCCGGACAAGCCGATGTCCTCGATGGACTGCTGGACCGTTTTCCGTCGGTTGGCGATCCCGTAGACGCGTGCAACGAAGTCGAGGTTCTCCCTGACGGTCAGATCCTCGTAGTAGCTGAAGCGTTGGGTCATGTAGCCGACATGTTGTTTGATCATGCGGCGTTCCTTGAGGATGTCGTATCCAAGGCAGGTTCCGGAACCGGCGTTTGGCTCAAGAAGGCCGCAGAGCATCCGGATAAAGGTGGTTTTTCCGCTGCCGTTGGGCCCCAGAAAACCAAAAACGGTTCCTTGGGGAATACTCATGTCGATGTGATCGACCACGGTTTTTTTGCCGAAGCGCTTGGTCACACCTTTCACGTCGATGACCAATGGAACTGGTGTTGATTCCGGATTCATGGGGAGAGTATGGGTCAACCGATCAGATCCGCGCTGGTTGGCGGAGTGGTTTGATTTCGACCTCCACCGGGGTTCCCGGATGGAACCGGTCGGCATCGTTCGGGTCTAGAATTGCTTCAACCATGAAGACCAGACTGTCCTGTGAGGTGCGGCTGTAGAGCACCGGCGGGGTGTGTTCGGGTTGGGTGGACCGGTAGCGGACTTCAGCCTCGACCGGTTTTGGTTCACCGGAAATGTGAAGACGGATGACGGAGCCTGTTTCAAACTGTTGGAGCAGGTGGTCCGGAACGTAGAATCTCGCGTAAAGCCGACCTTTGGGGCGAATCATGAACACCGGTTTTCCGGCTCCGATCCACTCGCCTGGCTCCGCAAAGGTGTCCTGTATCCACCCGTCTTCGGGGCAAATAACAGTTGTCTGTTTCAATTGCCATTCGAGGGCGGATTGCGTTTGGAGCAGGGCCTTGATTTCGGCCGATAGGGATTCGATGGCTCCCGGGCGTTGGCCGATCCGGGCGGCTGCGAGTCGGTTCTCGAGGGTCCGGAGGGCTTCCTGGCTCCGGGCGTGTTCGCTGGAGGCCCGGTTGCGTTCGCGTTCGGAGACTGCGGCCTCATTGAAAAGCTTCTGTGTGCGCTCATATTCGGCCTTCGCATAGGAAAAGGCGGCTGTTGCCTCAGCCACCTGTGCCTCGATGACCGCGAGGTTTTCCGGTCGTTCCCCTTGTTGAGCGTCTGCGAGACGATGGCGAGCCGCTTCGACTCTCGCGCTGATTTCGGCGAGTTGCGCTTTCTCAACCACGCCATCCAATTGGGCGAGGATATCCCCTTTGTTGACAAGGTTGCCTTTCCGGGCCGGACGCGCCGTTAGTTCGCCGCTTCTCGGGCTTGAAACCACGATCCAATCGCATTCGAGGTATCCGGGAAGCCGGGCTCCATCCGGATCGGATGATCCGCATGACGCCAGTAGGGCGATGCATGTGATGCTGAGTCCGATGGACAACACCAATCGGCCCCATGTCGGGTAATGCAACGTGGTTTTCATTTCGTATCACCGTTTTTGGTTGGGGGTGCTGCTGGTCGATGCCGACTCGCAGGGAGTGCACTGGATACCCTCAAAGACGAGTTGGGCCACACGGATCGCGATTTCCGAAGGAGTTGATCCGAAGCGTTCCATTTGCGGCTGGGTCATCAGCCCGCTGATGGCGGCGAGGAACACGGCCGAGATGAATTCCGGATCGGCTTCCTCCTTTATGTATCCGGTCTGCTGCCCTTGTCGGATCAGCTTGCCCATCAGTTGGGGAAGGTTGCGCGCCCGGATCGTGTCAATCTCCCTGAATACGCCCGGGAAAAACCGCTGAAGGTCGCTGAGGAGACGGGTGTTCACCTTCGACAAGTTATTGGCGATGGATGCGATGTAGCGGTCCCGCTTTTCTGGGAAGGAGGTATCCGGATCGTCCAGAATCGCCTCCACTTCATTCCGGATTCTGCCTGCAAAACGGTTTAGCACCATCCGGATCAGTTGCTCCTTTCCCGGAATGATCTGATAGACCGTGCGTTTGCTCATCCCGATGGATGCAGCGATTTCGTCCATCGTCACCCGATGCACTCCCGCAGTCAGAAATGTGTCTTCGGCCGCGTTGAGGAGGCGCTCCTCTGGGGTGATACTGGCTTCCGGTTGATCGTTCATGGAAGAAAACTTAGAAAACTATTATGGGATGTCAAGTTTTCTTGCGAAATCGATCCCTTCCTCTTGACGCATGGGAGGAGTCGGAGAAATTCCAGATATGCTGAAGCGCCTGAAATACCTGATTGCCGAGGGATTCGTTGTGGTCTCGGTTTCCGCATTTGAGGCGCGGGATCCCGCCGTGCGGGGTATGGCTCGACTGAGCTACCGGGCTTGGGACTCCGAAGGCGGTTGGAAGACGGTATCCGAAACCTACGAGGTCACTGCTGCGGAGGCGGAGGAGTGTTCAGTGGTTTTCTTCAATTACTTAGCCTGAAATGGGTCATCGCTTCGCGTTGCCAGCCAGTTGTAGGTGTCGCGGAACGTTGCTTCAGCGCTTCTGAACGTCGCTCCGAGTTCGTTGCAGGCGCGGGTGTTGGAATAGAAC
>JAFGAQ010000359.1 GCA_016933595.1 Opitutales bacterium
TCTCTTTCCTCCGTAGCGGAATGCGTGAGCATTCCGAAGCAGCCTGGTCCTGAGGTCACACGCGGGAATGGACCCGCAGACCGCAGACAAAGACGGGACGCTTACGCGTCCTGCTACTAAGGGAATCGAAGAATGCGCGAGCAGGAGGCTCCCGCTATTATGGGGGATGCCGCTGCGCGGACCAGGATGGCATGGATGAAGGCGCAAAAAAAAGGTTCCGGAAAACCGGAACCCCTGAGATTATGTCGAAACTGAAAAGAAACCCGATCACTGAGCGGCTTTGGCCTTTTGCTGGATGGCCTGTGCCTTTTGCGCGAGTTCCTGCTGGCGCTGCATCAAGGCCGGAACTTCCGGGTTGATCTTGGCCATGGCGCTCTGGATGGATCCGATCAGGTTGGTCTGATGGGATTTGACGTTTCCAGCCTGGTTAGCCTGCTGTTCGAATGTCTTTTGCGCCTGAAGGAGCGGTTGGAGTTGTTCGATCAGGGCATTGCGTTCCGATTCGTCGGATCCGGAAAAATGGTCGATCGCGTGCATCAGTTCGAAACGTTTTTCGATGGCTGCCTTTTCGGCTTCACCGGCGAGTTGGATCATCTCAGCCTTGAGCGCCTGGTTCAGCGCGTCGCGGTTTGCCATTACTTCGGCGGAAGCCATGGCTTGCTGATGGGCCTGTTTCAAATCCTGGGAGATCTGCACAAACTCTTTGCGGATGCTATCCAGTTCTTCTTTGGCAGCTGCATCGATCGAAGCATCCTGCGCGGAGGCGCCAATTGCGGCCGCTACGAAGAGAATACCGCAGGCGGTGGACTTGATACGGGTACCGAAGGATGGGTACAGTTTCGAATTCATATACTTGATTTCCTTTTTAGGGTGATAAAGGGCTGAGTAAGTTCATGGATGACGAGTGCTGTCAAGGCTTTACTACAACGGGGATTGGGGAAGTGAATCTCACGGAACGTGTCCGGCGTATTCGGGCGGCAGCCTTACGAACAGGGTAGCGCGGCTGATGGAGGACAATTCGCCCTACCGGGTTCGGGGCTGTAACACTCTGAGCGCAGGTTGGATGGTGGCTTGGATGAGATGTTTTGGGGGTCTGGTCACGTGAGATTGACCGTTGCGGGTAGGGATGAGAGTCCCTGCTCATCCGCAAACGGTGTGGCCTTCCCGGGGAATTGAAACTGACCTATGCGGTGATTTGGTAAGGCCTCGGATGCGATGGCTTCAGTCATTCGACCACGCTCATGATCAAGCCCGTCTTCCGTGGGTCGTTATGATTTGAAGAAAAGAGATGATTCACGCCCGTTTGATCCGGCAAGCCGGATCCGCACTTCCCCGTCGCTCTTTGAGCTATGGAGGACATGCAAAGCGGAAAGCCGCCAA
>JAFGAQ010000360.1 GCA_016933595.1 Opitutales bacterium
GCCTTGGCCTCTATTCAGGGGAACCCGGGAATCGCATTGGGCAATGCCTACGGATCCAACATCACCAACATCGCTTTGATTCTGGGGATAACCGCTCTGATCAGCCCAATCGCGGTGCACTCTCAGGTGATCCGGAAGGAGCTTCCGATCCTCACCGTCGTAACCGCGCTCGCGGCATGGCAATTGATGGATCACCGGTTGAGCCGGTTGGATGCATTCGTCCTCATCGGAGTGTTCGCACTGTTGATGATCTGGACAGTGATCCAAAGCAAAGGAACCAAACAGGATGCGTTTGCATCGGACGTGGAGACCACACTCGCCAACCCTCCTCCACTCCGCACTTCCGTGATCCGGATGGTGATCGGGCTGGTTCTGCTTATCGCAAGCTCACGGATGCTCGTTTGGGGCGCAGTGGAAATCGCCCATGAACTCGGGGTCAGCGATCTGATCATCGGCCTTACAATCGTGGCTATCGGCACTTCCTTGCCGGAACTCGCCTCATCGGTGGTTGCAGCACGCAAGAATGAGCACGACATCGCATTGGGCAACATCATCGGATCCAACCTTTTCAACACGCTTGCAGTCGTCGGCATCGCCGGCTCCATCAGCCCACTGGATGTTGAACCTGCGGTCATGACCCGGGACATCCCCGTGATGGCGGCCCTCACCCTTTCCCTATTCGTCATGGGGTTTGGATTCCGCGGCAGAAACGGCAGGATCAACCGTGTCGAGGGCACACTACTGCTGCTATCATTTGCAGGCTATACCACTTGGCTGATACTGGTCGCCAGCGGGGTTGTCGGACAATAATTTAAGCCGGCATTTATGGCGGGAACTCCGCATTCCCCAATGATTGGCTCGCTTCCGGAGATCACTTCACCGTCGAAAAGACTTGCAGTTCAAATGGGCTTGGAAGGATAGTGAAACTTTCAGGCGCAGCATACCCCGGATGCGGATGGTTTGTCTGCGGTTTGTTTTTTGCTTTGCACCCCATTGAACAACCATGAATCCTTTATCCGGCGTCGGCCGATTCCGTGCCATTCTGTTGAAATCCTTTTGCATCCTGCTCCTTTCATGCGGGGCTGGTGCATCTCTCCATTCCCAGGATCTGGCCCTCATTCTCGAAAACCCTGAGCTGGAAGCATATCACGGCTGGATTCACTACCTATCCCTGGAGACAAAAATGGCGGTTGAGCGCCATGGGGCAGGAAGTGAAGAAGCCCTCCGGCAATCGGACCGCCTTGTTGAATGGACCATCCGGATCCTGAATCAACCCAATCTCATCCACAATCTCAGAGGCGTCCAAGAATGGGCCTACCTTTCTCCGGTGGATGGGTCGGGGCAGCCATTCAAGATCATGATCCCGACCGACTACGATCCAGAGAATCCGGCCGCAATCAACCTCTACATGCACGGCTATGCGGGAAATCAC
>JAFGAQ010000361.1 GCA_016933595.1 Opitutales bacterium
AAGGCATCCCCTCGCAAAGTCGAAGACAAAAAAGAGCCAGCTCCATCAACCAAAGCGGATGAACCCAAGGACGCATCCGAAAAGCCCAACTCTCAACCATCCGAATCGTGATCGAGCTCGAAGAAACCACCGGCGCGACCGCCAGAAAGTTTGCGGGTATCGATCTCGACGCCCTTTATTCAACCGTGCTTCCATATGCCCAGAATCCGCGGGTTTGGGTGCCGGTGTTGGCTGCGTTGGTCCTCTTCATTGTCTTGCTCATGATCCGGGCACGCATGCAGCCTTCCACGATCCGCGCGTTTTCAAACGACAAGGGTTATGTCGAAATATCCCGGACCGCACTGGTGGAACTCATCAAGACAACCAGTGCCCGCCTCGGCATCGAAAGGAAACCCCGCGTCCGCATCCACACACGCGGGCGCAGGCTCCACCTCGATGTCCGGATTCGCATGACGTCTGACATGCGTTTGACCGACATATCTTCCACACTTCAACAGGTGCTTCAAAGCACCTTGCATGAGGCAATGGGAATCGAACGCCTCGGCAACATCAACGTCAGGGTGACCGGAATACGCCCTTCACAGGCCGACAACAGACCGATCGAAACACCACTGATCCAGGCGGACGACTATCCGTTGCCCGACGCTCCAACGGCAAACCTTTCGCCATCCGATCCACTATTTGAAACGGAATCCGAAGCCTCGAAGTGGTCCGACACCGACACAATCCCCGAGAACAATCCGGATAGCACTTCAGGCGACGCCAATGACCGCGAACGCTGATCTTCAAAGACTCAACCGCGCCCCGTGCACCCTCTATGCGATTCTCGATGCTTCCTACGTAAATGAAGCGGCATTTCCCGGTTTGGCGGATCAACTCATTCGCGGAGGCGCCGGGATGCTGCAGATCCGCGCCAAGCACGCCAATACAGAGGAACGCGTTCGCATGGCGCGTACCGTGCTGCCCATCGCCCAATCCGCTTCCGTTCCCCTCATCATCAATGATGACCTTGAGGCGGTAATCCAGCTACCCGGAACCGGACTCCACATTGGCCAGGACGACATGCCGCCCGATGAAGCGAGGGATCGACTGGGCCACGATCGGATCATCGGACTCTCGACACACTCCCGCGAACAAGCCGAACAAGCGGAACAACTGGCGGAACAAGGGATCATCGACTATTTTGCCATCGGCCCCGTCTTCGCTACTCCCACGAAACCCGACTACACTCCGGTAACTCCGGATCTTGTGCACTGGGCCATCGCCCGGAGATTCAAAACCCTTCACTTCTTCATCGGTGGCCTCAATCGCGACACCCTTCCGATCGTTGGGAAACTTGGCGCCAAGCGGGTCGTGATCGTCTCCGCCCTTTTGCGGGCATCCGACCCGGAGACCGAAGCCAAAGCCTGTCTCGATCTCCTCAGCGACATCAAAACCGTCTAACCCGTCAATTCAACGCGTTCATTGATCCTTCCAACTGGAAATTGACGATCACTCAGCGGTGAATCCCGAAAAAGAGGCCGCTTCTTGAATAGAATAAGGTATCGGGACCAGCCCATCATAGACCACTCCGCTTTTTGTCCTGAGGTGTACGTCTGAAATCCAGACGGGTATTTCTGTCGGACGGTTGAGCACGCGAGGTTCAACAAACCGGAGATCCACATCCTGCTCATATCCACAAAGGGCTCCATTTTCCGCATCGCAAACATATGCCGGCCGAAAACGGAAGACTACCTCGCCGCCTTTGTCCGCAATTCCAGACAAAGTAGAATCGTGATACTCAAATTCCATTAGCTCTAATAAGCAGTCTCGCCATTGTGATCTGGAGCCCCGACTCATTGATTCAAAGCACTGCCTTGAGATTGGGTGAAACGACATGCTACTGCTATAGGAAAGGCTCAACTCCCAGGGGCATGGGAGTTGAAACAACCCTCACCCGAACAGATTGACCTTGAGGTCACGGACCACCTGTAAGTCACCCCAATCCGAACCTCTCATGGACGCAAAACGGGCCTTCCGGCTCCCGGGGAAACACTCACGGTGTTCTTCATAGAGGCCCTTAAGAAAGAGGTTGGATCCGATCGCCATCCCGTCGCTGAAGTAGCGGACCCTTCGCCGCAGGAGTTCTGCCATGTCCACTTTGCCTCCCCTGCGGATCACCTCATCCAGTTTCTCCAAGGGGATCACACCCAGGTCCTTATCCAGCTCGCCCTTGGGTTTCGCGCCCTTGCCAAATAGGCACAACCGATACGCCGCAATCGCCTCGGCAAAGCTCCGTCCACCATAGATAAGCCGGTAGCCGGCCATCGCGGATACCTTTCCTCCCATTGCGGCGGCATAGCTGCAAAAACGGTAATCCGCCGGATCATCCACCTGCTCAGCGCGGACCGCATTGAGATCGATGTAGGCCGCCACGGTCGCCATTGCCTGCAGTGAAGGCTCCACCACCAGGCTCTTGAAGCGCTCCATCCACAAAGTGCCACGGTTCCCGTTCTGGTGGTTATACCAAATCGTGAAACGCTGCTTGAGCTCACGCATGAACACCGATACATCCCCCATGCGAGCCAGCAACGCATCCCGCGCATGTTCAGCCTCCTCATCGTTCCGGTCCAGAATCTTTTCCAACCCATCCGGGGTCATCGAATAAGGTGAGATCCGGCAACCCTCATGAAAAGCACGATAACGGCTCAGCAACTCAGCATCGGTTTTCGGCTTCTCATGCCGCACCCGGGACAGAATGTGGAAATGATTCGACATGATTGAGTAAGCGAGGATGTCCACCCCGCAAAACGCAGCCTGCCGATGCATCATCCCGATGAACATCTCCTTCTCCCCATCCTCGAGCAAGTGCTCGCCCAGGCAGCAACGGCTCATTAGATGATAGACGCCATCCCGATTCTGAACAATCAATCGCTTCCGCTTCATATTTCCTCCTTCCCGTAGTGTATTCCACATTCCCCAAAACTGTCAAATAAAGGCCCTGTGTTTTTATTTAGCTTGTATATCGACTCGATTGAGTTGTTTCGAGTTGTGATCAAGCGGTATTAGAAGGAGTAGATCACGGCGCTCTGGAGCCGGTTATTATCAGCCGAATCGCGCTCCAGATAGCTGGTTTTGGTCCAAGTATACTCAAAGGCGACACTCAGGCCACCACCCAGCTTGTAATAGACATTGGCCCCCAGCATCTCATTGCAGGAACGCATTCCGGGAATCAGGTCCGCATCATCCGGATCGTCGATGCCCGCCCCTACGCTGAGGGTGACCTGAGATACCGGAACCCATGACAGTTGGGCCCATCCGCCCTGTGCATCAATGGAGAGACCCGTCACAGGATTCACCCCTTGACCAACTCCACCATAATAGGTGTCGAGATTGCTGCCATACCACACGCTTCCCTGAAGGCTCCAAGCATCGGCAAATGGAATCGACCATGATCCGATCACACTCCAGGTGGGGAGCTCTCCAGACCGACCCTCCACCGGCGACTCAATTGATTCGCGGCCCCAATGTCCGGAAAACGCCAGTTTGGAAACCCGGTCGCCGAACCACTTTCCGGAAACCGGCAAGCTCCATTGAGCGGTAGGAAAACCGGCGGTCGCTCCGTCATCCCGCCCATCACCATCGATGTCCTCGCCGATCGTCCGGGTGAAACC
>JAFGAQ010000362.1 GCA_016933595.1 Opitutales bacterium
CACTCCTGATTGCCTGGATTGCCTTGCTGGTTGAACAGGTTTTTCGACTCACCCTCCTCAACCGGCTACCCTGAGCGTTTCCGCAAAACTCCCTCCCTCGCATGTTTGAAAACCTCCAGTATCTATTCGCAATCCCGATCATGCTCATTCTACTGGGCTTCCTCTTCCTGCGGTCGAGGAGCATGCGAAGAACCCGAATACAAGCCCTTACCGGAAGCCACGACAACCCAGCGGCATGGTCTTCACTCAGTCCGACCCGATCCCGCATCAAAGGGCTCCTGATCACGATGGGATTAACGCTGACGCTGATCGCCCTGGCCCGTCCGCAGTGGGGTTTCGACTGGAGGGAAAGCTCTCACAAACGCCATGACCTGCTCTTCATTCTCGACATTTCAAGGAGCATGTCAGTGGCGGATATCCATCCGAACCGCCTTGAAAGAGCAAAACTGATCATTCGACAGCTCGCGGACCAAGTGCCCGAAGCTGACATTGGACTGCTTGTTTTTGCAAAAACCCAGTTTTTGCAGTGTCCAGCGACACGGGATCGGACAGCCTTTTTCCAAACCTTATCGCAACAGGAACCATCCCTGCTCCGTCAAGGATCGAGAATCGGTGATGCGCTGGTCGCGGCATCGGAGATAATCCGGAAGAACAGGGAAACAAAAATGCTCCTGGTTTCCGACGGGGAGGACTTTTCAACCGGCCTTGAATCCACGCTGCGATTCCTGAGAACCGAGGGATTAATGGTTCACACCCTGTGCATGGGAACCACCAAGGGAGGCCTGATCCCGGCTGACCCGGGAGAAGAATCCACCAGCCCTTACTTCCGCGATCGGGAAGACAAGCCCGTGTATGCTTCGGCCAATCCATCCGGCATGAGAAACATCGCGCAGTTTCTGAATGGGGAGCACTGGCACATGCAATCTGAAGGATTCAATCCGGAAATAATGGTGCCGCACCTCCAGGCGACCCGATCGCTGGATCTGGAAGACATTGAATCCATGCGCATTCCGATTGAAGTCTACCAAGGTCCGCTCCTTATCGCATGGCTTTTCCTTTGCGTTGAACTGGCCATTGGAAACCGCCGGATTGATCCGGCCCAAACCGAACCATGAGCATGCGCCGGTCCCTTCAAATCATTGCCTTGGTTGCTTGCGTTTTCTCAAGCGCCGATCCATTAGCGGCCGGCACAGATCTAGCCTATCGGCTACTCATGCAGGAGAACCACGAGCAGGCGATCACCGCCTATGAGGGTTACCTTGAGGAACATCCGGATGACTATGAAGCCCTCTTCAACCTCGGAACCGCATTTTACCGGACTGCCCGTTTCTCGAGTGCGGCAGAATGCTTCGAAAAATCGATTCCGCTCGCGATTGAAGATGTGGAGTATCAATCCATTGCCCATTACAATCTGGGATGTAGTCTGTTTCAAAGCGCATACGCCCAATCGCAACTATCCCTCAAAGCGTCTCTGGAGTTTCTCCAAAAAGCCCGCGTGCATTTTGAGAATGCGCACGAACTCGATCCCGAATCCGAAAAGACCCGACTCAACCTCGATCGCGTCAGGAAACTGATCGATGCCTTTACTTCCATTCCCTCTCCTCCCGAAGAAAGCCTATCCACGGGGTCCAAACAGGGAAATGGAAAAAAGGATCAGGGGACCGGCAGCGCACCAAATGAAGCCGAACCCGAATCACCCGGCCCGCAGAATCAAAAACAGGACTCATCCGATAGCCAGGCAAATGGATCCGATTCAAGCTACAACTCCCCGGACGGTGAAAACCAGGAACAGGGGACACCACATCCCGAAATGACGAAGGAGGAGGCCCAGCTTTTTCTGCGGGCACTGGAGAAGAATGAGAAACGGCTCAGCATATCGAAGCTCAATAACCGCGGAGCCGGCCAGGACATGGACGAAGTCGACAAGGAACCCAACTGGTGAGCCAGTCTGACATTGATCTTCGAACGAGCGACGAATTCCCACTCAAAGCCAGAGATGCCAAGTCCTTGCCCGGTCATATCGGGGCAGCAACGGATTCCACCTCAGGCCATTTCCGCCCTGAGATCGTCCGGATTTGCCGACTTCATTGCCGAACGCATCGCTTTCAAACCCTCCCCCAACGGAGCAGCCTGAGCAACCTCAGGACTGCGCAGAATACGTTCGATTTCAGGCAATGCAGCAGTGTAGCGACGGGTGATCTGAAAACGGGTTTCGCCTGTCGTATCGGGATGGAATACAATCGAGTGGGACAGCAGTCCCCGCTTAACCAAGGCCCGCCCGGTGTGGTCAGGGATCTCGGCTATAACCGGACTCCGCAGAAAACGCAGCCGGATAAAGTAGGCCCGATCGTTTGACTCGATCAAATATCCCCTGGTTTTGGATGGGATGCCCTTCATCCTTCGGGAGGCAAACGCAAGGAGCGCAAGACTCGGCTCACCCAACTGCTTAACGATGGAACGCGGGATCCTGGTAGAGTTGGCCGTTGGGCGTTTCCTGAAAAACAGCAACCTTCCAATCCAGCCGAACAACGGGTCACCCAATGCCATACGGAAAAATACCGCCCGCCGATGGATCCAGCCAAAAATCATGAGGCAGATAAGGAAAAGGACCAGATTGATCGCCATCGCCAGCATCGGATTGAACATGTATACGCCGAGCAAAAACGCCGCGAAGCCCTTGTTCATGGCCTCGAAAACCGCATCCACCATCGGGAATGGGGATAACCAGGTAAGGGTCTCAAAGAAGAACTTCACCGTGTTGATCACAAAAAGGTTGATCGCTGAAAACGCCATCAAGACATACCCCACGGTCGCATCCACCAACCCGGCTTGAGCGACAGCCTCGCCCGACACAACCGGGCTCTCCCCAAGGTTCACTTGGGACAAAAACTGCACCGCCACCACAGCTATGATACCAGAGTAGTTCTCGAGCTGATCCGCCGCCATTGCCAACGGCTTGGTTACTTTCGTCAGCTTGGGCGCCGCAGTGAGAAGCGTCAGAGCCAGAAGCCCCACAAATACCGTTCCATTTCGGAGCGGGCTGCTCGAATTCACCAACGCACTCTTCGCAAGCCTGTCGGGCAGCAGCCCCGAATCCGCGAGCAACGATGCGCCGGACAAACAAGTCAAAGCGAAAAACGGAGAAAGCGCGACCGGAGCCAATGGTCCGATGATGTCAGCCGGAATTTTGTCACCAATCGTCGCCTGCAAAGTCGAAATAAAGGACTGAGCCTGTCGCTGTTCCGCATCCAAACTCAATTTGGCAGATGCAAGCTCGAGACGAGACGATCCGTCACTCTTGGGATTAATTGATCCGGATGGACTTGACATCCCCAGACCAATCAACACGCAAATCACCACAAACGGGCCGATGGCCCACGAACGCAACGAACGATTTTTTTCCATACCGGCGGATTAGGGATTGATCCGGGCAAAGCCACCCGGAGATGCCGTTGAGCTAAGCAGAAAATGCGGCTGATATCAACCTGCGATTCAATGCCGTTTTGCCCACCTTGAAGCATTCAGTTTCTGTCCAGCCCCGTCCACAACCAAACCTTCTCCCGGCCTCTTGAGGAACCCCCGGTATCTCTGCCGCCCTTATGAACAAAAAAATCCGGATATCCACAAGAACCCGTCATTCCGGACTACGCAAAACCACAATGCGATTGGTATTGGTCCCCATCGATGCGTTATCCACGCCCCAACAATTGGAGGTTTTGGTGAACTCCTGCTGGTTGACCATCACACAGATCACCTCATAGCCCGCCTTGGACGCCACCTCAACAATCGTTCGCTCCAGCTTCACGGTTCCTTTGTCGACCTCACCGACCTCGAATGCGAAAT
Source organism: Opitutales bacterium (assembly GCA_016933595.1). Classification (GTDB taxonomy): domain Bacteria; phylum Verrucomicrobiota; class Verrucomicrobiia; order Opitutales; family JAFGAQ01; genus JAFGAQ01. Next base: position 3,844 of record JAFGAQ010000362.1, read on the forward strand.
ACCCTCCCGGAACAAGAATCTCCCGTGTTTTGATCAACGCGCTTTCCATCGCAGCAGCCCATCTGGAAAGCTTTCCAAGTTGCCAAATACCAATCGATTCCGGATCAATCCCGTTGAACCAACACCGCAGCCAATTATCCGTCACATAATCAACCACCTTCAGAAACGGTGGTGAGGTGACAGCCAGAACAGCCGACGAGCGTGGGATCCCATCAGCTTCCACACATGACGATGCCGAAAGACATGCATCCGATGCCGCAGCATTGAGTCGCTCCCTCTCCCCGGAAGTCAGATCCTTGAGGAGCTGCCGGCTCTTTTTGGCAATGATTGAGCGAACATCCCGGTATGGCGGCACCTGTTTGCGTTTTTCATTGATCAACCGCTGCCGCTCCACGGTAACCGCTTGATTGGGCGGCAAAGAATAAACCGAAAAAAAGCCCGGTGAGTGCCCGGTGAGCCGATTGGTCGCAACCATCCGTATCCAACCATCTACAGGAGATGCCAGACCATCCGGTTCCATCCACAATCGCCTCAATCCATGGATTTCACGGAGCGTGTCCGGATGATAAAAGACCAGCAAATCCTCCCGCAAATCGCCCTTGTAATTCAGATCAAGCTCCCGCAACCGGGCTTCGACCTGCCCCTGCAACGGAGGGCTCAACCGTGGCTCCACCAGAAGCCTGCTCAACGGATTGATATCGCAGCCCATCACCTTACGCCCCATGAGCGCCGCTTCCAGAAGAGTGGTTCCCCTCCCCATGAATGGATCATAGACCCAATCGCCCTCACGGGTGAGACGCTCAATGAAAAAACGGGGAAGCTGCGGCTTGAAACAGGCCCGGTAAGAAACTTCATGCAGCGAATGTGCCGCCCGTTGTTTCGAGGTCCAGAACTCGTTGGTCAGAAATGGCACCGGGTTCCCTCCGGGACCCTCGAGCTCCCCATACAACGTGGCGCTACCCATCCCCCGGAAGGATTGAACCTCCTCAACAAAGGAATGACGTCCGGGAAAAACCAACTCCATTTGTCCATCCATTCCCTCATAAATACCGTCATCTGAATCCCATCGAGCACAATCATCCGTTTGCCGGACCCTTTGTCATTCGCCAGCCTCGAAATCGCGGTTCTCCGGCATATTTCTGACTGGATTCCGTGCGGTCGCTCTGTTCTGCTATCCCGATGATTTCAGCCCTTCATCCCTGAATCATAGGTTTCATTTCATGCCCATTTCCACTTTCCCGGATGGAGTAGAGGATTCATTTGCAGACCATGGCTTCCGAACCAAACAAAATCATCTTTTCCATGATTGGCGTCCACAAGATGCACAATCGAAAGGTCATTCTCAAGGACATCAACCTGTCCTTTTTCTACGGCGCAAAAATCGGGGTGCTGGGTCTGAACGGCGCCGGAAAAAGCTCTTTGCTGAGGGTTCTTGCAGGGATAGACAAGGCCTTTGAAGGGCAAATCCACTTTGAACCCGGCTACCAAATCGGACTGCTGGAGCAAGAGCCCCAGTTGCCGACCGGAAAAACGGTTCAGGAGTGTGTCATGGAAGGGGTGGCTACACTGGCCGCTCTTGCCGAGGAATACGACAATTCATGGGAGGCATATGCAGCGGCCGATACGCCCGAGGAACAGGAGAAAATCGCCGACCGGCAAGCATGGCTGCAAGCGGAACTCGACAAACACAACGCATGGGATCTACCGGCCCAAGTGGAAATGGCCATGGACGCCCTGCGTTGTCCACCGGCCGATGCCATTGTGGATAACCTCTCCGGGGGAGAGCGACGCCGTGTGGCTCTCGCACGCCTGCTCCTCAAAAAACCGGAAATCCTGTTGCTCGACGAGCCGACCAATCACCTTGACGCGGAAACCGTTCATTGGCTCGAACAACACTTGAGGCGCTATGAAGGAACCGTTATTGCGGTAACCCACGACCGGTATTTTCTGGACAACGTCGCCGGCTGGATCCTCGAACTTGACCACGGAAGCGGCATTCCATGGAAAGGGAACTACTCGTCCTGGCTCGAACAGAAACAGCAACGCCTGATTCAACAAAAGAAGGTCGAGGAACGGCGCGACAAAGCACTCGCACGCGAACTTGAATGGATTCGCAAATCTCCCAAAGCCCGCCAGGCAAAGTCTCAGGCCCGTATCACCGCATATGAATCCCTCCTGAGCCAAAACGTTGAGGAGAAGGAGAAAGAATTCGAAATCATCATCCCTCCCGGACCCAGACTCGGATCGCTTGTGGTTGAAGCAAAGACCCTCGGTAAGGCTTTCGACGACCAAATCCTGTTCGACGGGTTCAATTTCTCGCTACCGGCGGGTGCCATTGTCGGGGTCATTGGACCAAACGGCTCCGGAAAAACCACTCTTTGCCGAATGATCACCGGCCAGGAAAAACCCGACAGTGGCGAACTGAGGATTGGAGACACGGTGCGCGTGGCCTACGTCGATCAAAGCCGGGACAGTCTCAAGGCCGAACAAACCGTATGGGAGTCCATCAGCGATGGCCAGGAGTTCATCAGCTGCGGGAGCCGCCGGGTCAATTCGCGCGCCTACTGCGGACAGTTCGGTTTCACCGGCGGGGATCAGCAAAAATCGGTCGCCATGCTCTCCGGGGGAGAACGCAACCGGGTACATCTCGCACGAATCCTCAAAAGCGGTGGAAACCTCATTCTGCTGGATGAACCCACCAACGACCTGGATGTCAACAGTATCCGCGCCCTCGAAGAAGCGCTCGAGAACTTTGCCGGATCGGCGGTTATAGTCAGCCACGACCGATGGTTTCTGGACCGAGTGGCCACCCACATCCTCGCGTTTGAAGGCAACAGCGAAATCCACTTCTGGCCCGGCGATTTCAGCTCTTATCTGGAGGATTACAAACGCCGCAAAGGAGTGGACGCCGACAGGCCACACCGCATCAAATACCGCCACCTGACCCGCTGACATACATTTCGAGAACAAACACCCAATACACCATTATGGTATCGATCCAGATTTCATACAAGGGAGACCTCCGCTGTGAGGCGCTCCATTGCCCCTCATCCTCCCAACTCCTCACCGACGCCCCCGTCGACAATCAGGGAAAAGGGGAGGCGTTTTCACCGACCGACCTCTGTGCCACCGCCACAGGCAGCTGCATGGCAACGATCATGGGCATCCGCGCAAGGGATCTGGGCGTCGATATCAGCGGAATGAAGGTCCGGGTGGATAAGATCATGTCACCGGACCTCCCCCGCAGAATCAGCCAGTTGATCATCAACGTGAACGTTCCATTTGAACCCGATCCGGAAACCAAATCCGCACTTATGGATGCGGCCAAGAACTGTCCCATGCAGCACAGCCTTCATCCTGACATCGAGCGCTGCGTGAGTTTTTCATGGGGCCGATTGGCGCAGTAGCTCTGATGCGTTCTGAAGAGCCGCCTGTGTCAATGGCGATCAACATTTCGCTTTCGGAAATCCCGCGTTTTTTCGAATTGTGATACACGCTCCTAACCACAATCTTGATGCTCATGGAATTTCACAAATACCACGCTTTGGGAAACGATTACCTCGTCTACGATCCGGAACGCCTCCCGTTTGATCTTGACGCAAAGGGAATCGAAAGGGTCTGCCACCGGAATTTCGGACTTGGGTCCGACGGGATTTTGCTCGGACCTCTTCCATCAAACCAAGCCCGCTTCCGCTTGCGCATCTTTAATCCGGACGCCAGTGAAGCCGAGAAAAGCGGTAACGGGATCCGCATTTTCTGCCGCTTCCTGTTCGACACCGGTAGGGTATCCGAAGGGGAATCCTTCACATTGGAAACATTGGGGGGATTGGTATCGGCCGAAGTCCATGACAAGGGACAGAGAATCAAGGTCAGCATGGGCAGGGCTGAATTCAGGGCTGGACGCATTCCTGTCAAAACCGCTGACCCCGATTCCGAAGTCATCCGTATGCCCATTGAGGTGGATGGCAACACATGGGAATTTTGTGCGGTCTCAGTCGGGAATCCCCACTGTGTGATCCCTCTGGACACCATCAGTGCTGAACTGGCGAGAAAGATCGGATCTTCGGTCGAGCACCACCCGATGTTCCCCAACCGCATCAACATGCAGCTTCTCAAGGTGATCGACCGCTCCAACATCCAGATCGAGATCTGGGAACGGGGTGCTGGCTACACTCTCGCATCCGGCACCAGCAGTTGCGCATGCGCTGTGATTGCCAGAAAGCTCGGTCTCTGCGACCGGGACATCACGGTACACATGCCCGGCGGAACATTGTCCATTCAAGTCGAGGATGATTTCAGCCTGACCATGACCGGCCCGACCACAAGGGTGGGACATTATGTGCTGCATCCGGAATGCTTGAAGGCCTGATTCCCCATGGGGATTGGTTCAGGCATCCTGCTCGGCCAAGTTCCACTTTTCAAACTGCGCGAAAAGGCGATCCATCACCGCCTCACTGGTGACGTCTTTCTTCGGGGCTTTTCCTTCGGCCGGATACTTCAGAAAAAACTGAAAACGCTCCCGCGTGAGCCAATCGGTTTCCACCCGTCCACCTGTGTGAGCGACCATGAAGAGAAGGTTGATCCACGCCATGTCCATTTCCTCATCCAGATTCGAGCCATTGAACAGGGTTTTGTCATCGCGGACGGGATCATAGTCCGTGTTGTCCGAAACCAAACCACACTTGATCCGGAATATGCTCTCGCCCGTGTCTTTTCCACCTTCGATGGTCTTTTCGGACACCTCAATGATCTTCTTTTCCGAAGAGGAAGCCAACCACAACTCAAGCATGCGCCTGAGTGACTCGTGCAGCATTTTGCAACGGGGACGCAACGGCGCATCCCCATTATCCGACCCGGAGAGCCTCACCGAGTAGATAATCTGGGGAAAATCCTCCCGGATTCTCGACAAAGATTCGATCAATTTGATCGCATGGAGCGGGCCCTCCTCTCTCTCGATATCCCCCAATGAACCCGATATCAACTGTTCGACCAAGGTGAGGTTCTTCATTTGGTTGTCGAAACGACCCGTTTGACGCCCGAAGTACTTTTGGAAATCCACAACCACACCGGGATCCACCCGAACACTGGCCACATATGCATCCACCGCGCTCCGGGGATTGCAAAGGGAATCCGCACGTGTGGAAGCGAAAATCAGGAGGCTTTGCACCTTGCTGATCAGCGCCATCCGCTGGATGGACGAGAGTTTTTCGCGTGCGAGCAAATCACGCTCACGCTTGAGCATGAAAAACTGCATGGCCCGCCGGATCACCGCCAACAGGTCCTCAAGATCCCACGGCTTGTTGATGTATTGGTAGACCGCACCCTGGTTCATCGCCTGAATCGCGGAATTCACATCTGAATAGGCGGTTGTAAGGATCCTCACCACATTCGGGTAGTATGCCTTCGCCTGCTTGAGCAATTCCATGCCCATCTTCCCCGGCATGCGTTGGTCTGTGATCAATACCGCCACCTCCCGACTGTGACGTTGGAGCTTGGCCAATCCCTCATCCGCACTGCTGGCCGTGATCACCTCGTATTTTCCTTCCAAAGCCTGAACGAAATATTTCAGGGACATGGGTTCGTCATCCACGTAAAGAATCTTGTAGGGGCTCAATTGGTTCATATTGCCTTTCGGGTAATTGAAGGATGCTAACAGATGTCCTTGTCGGGCAACTCAAAACTGAAACAACTGCCCTCTCCGACGCGACTCCTGACCGCAAGATCGCTGCCATGCGCTTTTATGATCGAATGACAGACACTCAGGCCCAGCCCCGTTCCCTGGTTTACATCCTTGGTTGTGAAGAATGGTTCGAAAATGCGTTTCATGTTGGATTCCGGAATACCGCATCCGTTGTCCTCAATGGAAACACGAATCTTGTCGGAGTTCATCCGATTCGCACGCAAGACCACCTTGGCCCGATCGCGGTAGGATTCGCCTGAAACCGCATCCATTGCATTCCGGAGCAGGTTCAACAATACATGAACCAACTGGGTCTGAAAGCCCACAATCACCAAATCCCCGGGAATGTCCACCGTGATCCGGTTTCGCGGCAAATCGGGTGGCAGCATCTGGACAGCCTTGCTGGCCAACTCACCCATCGCACACGGAGACTTGCGATCCGAGTTTTCTGACAGGGCGAAAACCCCAAGATTCGATACGATCTCCTGTATCCGCTCCGCTCCGCGCTTCACATCCGCCAACAAATCCGGCAGATTTCCTGAATCCAAGCGGTTGGCGGACGCAATTCCCAGATCCAATGCGGTGAGCATGTAGTTCAACGGATTGTTGATCTCATGGAGGATACCGGACGCCAGGCATCCGATCCCCGCCATTTTCTCGCTGTGAACCAACTGCAGCCGGGTCGATTCAAGGTCAGCCAGGGTCTTTTTGAGATAAACGTTCTGATCCCTTAGGTCATTCCGCAAATCCGCCTCGCGGAGACAGCTGCGGACACGGGCAATCAACTCGATCGAACTGAATGGTTTGAGAAGAAAATCATCCGCACCACTTTCCAAAGCCTGGATTTTCGAGACTTCATCACTCCTTGCGGTGAGCATAATCACCCGGATATCACGGGTGGCTTCGTCGGACTTGATAAGCTGGCAGACCTCAAGCCCATCCATCTCGGGCATCATCCAATCCAGAATCATCAGGTTCGGATGAAGATCGCGCGCCAACTCGAGCGCATCCTTTCCATTGGCTGCCAAACTGATTCTGAAGGAATCCTTCAGGTTATTCAGCAGAAACCGCCGCATGTCCGCCTCATCATCCACCACGAGAATACGGTGTTCCCCACAACCCGCCTGGGCCCCTTTTGGCAAGCCATCCCCAACATCCAGATTCAAAAACCTGTCAGCGGTCTTAAACACCTCCTGCATGGGTTCAGAAGAGCATCCGCTCCCCTCCGGTTCAGCCAACGGACAAGAAGGAACCCCCGCGGGAATCCACACCGAGAAAACAGTTCCGCGACCTTCTTCGCTTTTGAAGGAGATCCGGCCTCCGTGGCGTTCGACCAGCTCATGCGCAAGAGCCAATCCCAATCCGGTTCCCCCATAGCGCCGGGTCGTTGAACTATCCACCTGAAAAAACCGCTCAAAAACCCTCTGCTGAGAAGCCACCGGTATACCGATACCATGATCCTCGACCTCAAAGCGGAGATCCGGCCCATCAATCGACCAGCGCACCTGCACCACTCCGCCCTCTTTGCTGAACTTGATCGCATTGACCACGAGGTTCAACAATACCTTCTCAAAACGATCCGGATCCACATACATCTCCAAGGCTTCCTCCCGGGTCTCAATCTCGACCCGGATTCCTTTTGCCAAACCGAGATGGGAAACCGATCGCACCACACCGCGCACATAATCCGAAATCACCACCCGCTGCCGGCGCAACACCATGGATCCCTGATCCAGCTTTAGAATATCCAGCACTTCGTTGATGAGCTTGAGCAAGCGCAATGTATTGCGATGCGCCAACATCAGCTCTTCATGCGCTTTGCCCGGCAAAGACTCGGAATCACGGAGCATTCTCTCAATCGGAGCGTAAACCAACGTCAAGGGTGTCCGGAGCTCGTGACTGATATTCGCGAAGAAATCCGACTTTTGCCGATCCAGTTCCTGGAGCCGTCTGTTCTGCTCATCCAATTGGCAAGTGAGCAGATGATCCTGCCGTCGGGAAATCATCGAAAAATGAGCTGATATCGCACTGATAATAGAGGTCGCCGTCAAAAAAAAGGATCCCAGATACAGATCTTTCAGTTCAACCGAACCTCCCATCGCCACTTCATTGCCCCAACACGCAACCCAATACAGGGCGATAATTCCGAATGCCGTAACCAGCGTCTCGGACACAGTCCACACCATCATGAAACCCATCCCCAGAACCACCAGATGCAAGGCCGCATAGTAGGGAGAACTCGCACCATCCGTGCTGAAAATCATGTAGTTGATCGCCACCCCGAGAATCAAAGCCCACGCCAATCCACACTTCACCACATGCCGGATTCCATTCGGCGTCATCAACAACCACAGAATCCCCAACAGAATCACACTCACGCCCGCCCGAACCACCCAGAATTCCAACTGTTTCCCGGGATAGTAAAACACGTCCAAAGTCGCTGCCAAAAGGTAGACTGCTACCGATACCACGATCGCCCATTTCAAGCGTTGGAGACGGAAACGCCGGTTCACCTCATCAAACGAGGCGGACCATCCCTCATACCCTGCAGGAATTCCAGCCATGCACGCTAAACGGTGATATCGAGCATCATGTTGATTCCGGTATTATCCAACTGAATCGCCTTTTTCATTCCGGATGGAACCATCAAACCCAGAGCCCGCTCATCCCGATACATCAAATACCACTCCATCAGATGCTCCATCTGGGCGCGGTTTGGATTGCTCTTATCCATCCCCGCCAACGTAATCCGCCCACCCGACCTCAGCCATCCCGAAATCGAACGGACCAACTTCTCGCCAATACGGTCCGGCAGATAGTCAAACAGACTGTATGAGTAGACCATATCATAGCTGACAGCATCCGATGATTCGCCTGTTGGATGGCCATCACGCAACAAATCATCCACCGATCGTTGAAACGTGCGGATTTTCAACGGTCCATCTTTTCCGACCTGCTTAATCAGACGCTGACGGGCAGCCTCCAATGCCTCGGGATTCGCATCCACCAGATCGACTTCACACGTCCCGGTCTTGAGCCCAGTCGCAAGAATCCGATCCCATTCTCCTGCCGTCCCGCAACCGACGGCCAACATGCGGCACACGCCGCGTTTCCGGATCACCCGTTCCGATACCTCTATCAAACGCTCCACCAAAGCGTCCATGCGATTCCGATAGGCTTGGGGAATCGCCGCATTTACGTGGAAATCGTTCACCATCTGACCATAGAGCGAACCAGCGTCCGGTTCGGTCTCGCCCAACAGAATCCCCAGCATCACATGATCACCGGCATACCCGGAAGGTTTGGAATACGCAATGTTCACAAAGGGAGCACTTAAGATCAACGGATGCAGCACCCGCCTCGCATAGGCCTTATGAGCATTCAACTTCTCAGCCGGAACCAGCGAAGAAACCCGCTCAAACTCCTCATAAAGATCGGCGATTTTTAACCAAAGCGGAAAGCGGATCTCCGCATACGCCTCCTTGACCCGGCCGCCTTCCTCACCCAGTGAGGGGATCCCTGCGTCACGCAAACCCGATTCAGCCTCTTCGAGCCAATGATTCAAGTCTGCCAGATAGCTCCCCAGCGCGCCGACCGCCAACTGGTACTCGGGAACCAGTTCATGACTCGCCATCCAATCATCCACAAATCTGGCCGCCTCGATACTCAACTCCTGCGAGACGTCCATATCCCGCGTATCCGACCAGGCATCAATCAGAGTCGCCGAAACAATCAGCATCAACCCGGCCATCTCGATGTGGCTGACAACCGCCCGCCCCCGGTAGACCACACGGTCTCCCCGCACAATGTGCACGCTCTTGAGCACTTCGCTCAGTTGGAGGATCGAAAACGGATTGTAGATCTCAAATATCAACGTCGTCCTCGACACATGGATTAAAGTGCCCCTGCCCACCTTGTCGTGGCAGTTTTTGAACACGACAATGCTGTCAATTCCTGAAAGAAAACCGGTCATAGAGATCAACAAACCGGATAACTTAGACCTTGTTCGGGGGGAAGGCAAGAACCCTTGCAAGGAAATACTCCGGTTCGGCCGCGCCACCTATTCAACGGAATCCCAGAAGGACGCTACTCCCTTTTCCCTCTCAGCCGAACCTTCTCAGAGATACAGGAACCGCATGGCGGGCATCAAAAACATGGGTGTTCTGTCATCGCCCGGAGGGTCTACCCCCGAAAAGCGGAACCAGATGCACAAGCCCCGCCATCGCACAAACCATCAGTATGGGTATCGACGGCTCAGGAGCCATCCACACTTCTTCAGCGGCTCTTATGATATAGGTGGACGAGCCCAGAATGAGAAGCTGCTTTCCGATCGTTGTGGACCTCACCTCACGGGTCCACCATAACGCGATTCCCAGAAACAGAATGAAAAGAGTCCCTCCGATTGCCAACATCACAAGGAGGGAGTGGATCTGCGGATGAAGGTCGGTCAATCGCGATAGCTGGATCGCGAGCAGAACATGAAAAGCCGCAAACAACAAATTGATCACGGCCAGAATGCGAATGAAAATCTTCATTAGGAAATAGTCTTCTGAGAACCAAGAGATGCGTCCAAGCCGGTTCGGTGATACCATTGCCCTATTCCATCCTTTCTGGATTTGGGAGCATGGAATTCCTTGATTGATACAATCACAAACCGGCTTGCGCCATTGACCCAAGCCCCCGGCCAGGTTGACAGAATCGAACCGATATCCTTAACGCGAGCTGCGTTCCAAGTCCTGGAACCTCCGCTCTTTTTCGTATTCCAGCACAATGGTCTCCAAGCTTTCCACACGCTTCTCGAGACGTTCAATGCGCGATGCATCCTGCTCGGACATGCCTTGCATCGTGCGCATTTTACATCGGCGCTTATACATATCTGACAAGATCCCGAGGGTGCAAATCAGAGCAATCGCGAACCACATATCCATAATTAAGGTCTTTCTTCTTCGAAATGTTTCGTTTCAGCAACGCGATTGTACTCAGATATTGCGAAAACGCCTGTCCCAGTCCTTCTCAGGATCAGTGACTGCATCTTCCAAACGCTGCACTCTCGTCTCCAATCGCTTCATGATCGACTGCATGCGCTGCAAAGCAGACAAGCGGGAACCACCATAGGTATTGTAGAACTCAGCCTCTTCCTCACTGCGGAAGGCAAGCACCGGCTCCGGGCGCATAACAATCGCGAGAATCACATACACCAGGAACACCGGGAACAAGTTCGACAGCAGGGCAAGAATCACAAAACTCGCCCGCACCCATACGACGGATATGTTGGTCCAATTGGCGAGGCCTTTGCACACTCCCAGAAATATGCCGCTGCGCGAACGGAACAGTCCTTCCTGGAAGTTCGGTTGGTTATCGGATGTTTTCATTGCGGGTATTCCCTTTCTGATGACGGTCGTTTTCAAAATAAATGGTTTCGAGTGCATCAATGCGCTTTTCGAGTCGCAGGAGAGACTGATGCAACTCCTGTATAATCCGGGTCTCATCCGGAGAGGGGCTTCCCGCCTTTTGTTTTTTCATTGCATTGAGGATCAGCAACGTCAGCACAATCAAGGTGCCACATATGACGGGTAGCCCGATGACGATTAGAACAATCAGTGTTGGATTTGGAGCCATGGCATTCAGGATTATGGACAACTAGTGCCCGGTTTTCATCCGGCATCCTGATCCGCCGACGGCGTCTTTTCAGCTTTTTTCTGACGCAGGTCCTCGAGTTCTTTCTCGATTTCCTCGTCCCTCTCGAGATCCGCAAACTGCGAATCCAGATCCTTTTTCACCCCATAGTTAACCAGATCCGCATCCGCTTCCATCCGGTCAATCCGCTGCTCGAAAGAATCGAACTTCATCATCGCGGTCTTCGTATCCACCTTGCGGATGCTGCTCTGAACCGCCTGACTCTGGCGCGCCCTCACATGGCGCTGCACCAACACCTTGTGTTTATTCCGAGCCTGTTCCAGTTTGGATTCGAGTTCCTTGATGTCATTCTTATACTGGGCGACAATATCCTGAATCCGGATCGCTTCGGCTTCCAATGCTTCAACCCGCTTCTGCACGGCGCGCTTTTCCAGCAGGGCCTCCCTCGCCAGGTCGTCCCGTCCGCGATCAATCGCCAACTGTGCCCGCTCGGTCCACCGGTCCAGCTTCTCCCGCACGTCAGCCAGTTCGCGGTTGCTCTTGGCAAGTTGCGCCATCGAACCCGCACACGATGCCTTGATTTCCACAAGGGTGTCTTCCATCTCGCGGATCATCAGCCGGATCAGTTTTTCAGGGTCTTCAGCCTTGTCCAACATCGAGTTGATGTTGGAGCTGATGATGTCTTGGAATCTTGAGAATATGCTCATATTGTCTCCTTTTCGGTTGGTGAATCGGTTGTTGTTTTTGAAATCCTTCTATCATGTTCCGTGCCAATCGATCTATAATTTCTCAAGCTGCTGTATATGTGGACTTTATAGATTTATACAAACACAACCCCCAACTCCGCCTGCATTCGATCATTGACCAAAACACGCAGAGTTTGGTAATTTTCGCCAATAAGACCTTATGAGCCACAACCCCTCCCTTCCGGATCCTATCGGAGAATCCAGCGTATTTCTGGACTTTCAGGCGAGCCTCAGTGCAGCCGCGAAAGTCAACCGCCCGATCCTCATCATTGGGGAAAGAGGAACCGGCAAAGAAATGGCCGCACGCCGCATTCACTATCTATCATCGCGATGGGAACGCCCTTTGGTCACGCTGAATTGTGCCGCGCTTTCCGCCAATCTACTGGAAGACGAGCTATTTGGTCATGAGCAGGGATCCTTTACGGGCGCTGCAAAGCGACGCAAGGGCCGCTTCGAGGCAGCCGATGAAGGCACGCTATTCCTCGACGAAATCGGCCAAACCCCTCCTGAGCTTCAGAGCAAAATCCTGCGTGTGGTAGAATACAATTCGTTCGAGAGGGTCGGCAGTTCCGAAACCATCCACGTGGATGTGCGCATCATCGGAGCGACCAACTCCGATCTCCTCGCGATGGCCCACAAGGGATTGTTTAAACATGACCTGCTGGACCGGCTGTCCTTCGAGGTGCTTTTCATTCCCCCTCTCCGGGCCCGGCAGGGAGATATTCCAATACTGGCAGAGCATTTTGCAACGCGGATGGCCTTTGAACTGGGACGCGATGAGATTCCGACCATCAGCCGGGAAGCATGGAAAACCCTCGAATCCCATAATTGGCCCGGAAACGTCAGGGAGCTCAAAAACGTAATCGAACGGGCCGTCTACCAAAGCCCCGATAACGTCATCCGATCGATTCAGATCAATCCGTTCGAGTATCCGTTCGGAACGCTGGATTGTGCTCCGTCGGGGGCCCAAATGGCGGGATCCCCGAGCCCCACTCCGCCTCCCCCGGTTACCCCGCATCCGCCTCAAAGCCTTCGGGACATGCTGCTTTGCCAGCTGGGCAAATCCAGTTTCAAGGACATCGTGCAGAGTGTCGAGGTTGACTGCATGAAGATTGCCTTGGAGAAATGCACGTTCAACCAACGCAAAGCGGCCGATCTCCTGGGGCTCACTTACCATCAATGGCGGGGGTTGTACCGAAAATACTCCGATGTGTTCGGGCCCGACACGGAAGACGGGCCGGAACCGGAAAACTGATCCTCCCGGCAACCCCGGCCACACTCGGATTCCAAATGTCCAACCCGCAGCCCGATCCAGGTTGGGATCAGTCGGAAGGGATTTTGTCGCGGCATTCGGAGCAGTATCCTTTACCACCGGAATACACAAACTCACGCTCGGGGTGATCCACATCCGTCGCCCCGCATATCACACAAACATGAAAGGGCTCCACTTCGGATTGATTTCCCGCTGCTTTGACCTGCGCCTGCGGACTTTTTCTCCGCACGCTTCCCTTTGAGCGATACCGCGCCAGAATCTCCGGTCCGACAAAAATGAAAAAGTTCCCAACGCCCACCATCACCAGCATCCGGGCGACCCATCCTCCGGTCAGAAATGCCACAAACAGCAAGGCCCAGGATATCATGGCCAACCACTTCACCTTGACCGGCAACACGAAAAAGATGAGGAACTCGTGATCCGGATACACATAGGCAAAGGCCAAAAATACCGTGGTTACCACAAACAGATTACTGATCACCACATAGGGGAAAAAGAACATACCAACGACTGCGGCCAACACACTCAAGAACCAGCCGCAATACAGGAACATACAGTACCGGAACGTTCCCCACGCCTGCTCCAGTGCCATCCCCATCATCCAAAGGATCAACCAGACAAAAATCACGAAGATCGGGTGAGTCGGAGGCATGCGGAAAACGAAGGTAAACAACCGCCAGATCTCGCCCTCAGCCAAACTCGCGGGTATCAGCACAACGGCATCCATCGGATAACCCGCAAACACCTCAAGGCACCACAGGATCACTTGTCCGATCACCAAATACACCGTAATACCCGGGACAGCCAGCCATCCCATTCGGCGCTCCAACCTATTCATTACTCCCATTATACTGCTACCTTCCAATTTCCCGCCCTTGCGACTGCCAGCCCGATTCGGACAAAACCCTGTCGAAGGTCGCGGAGACTCCTGCACATTCACAACACAGAACCCCGATCGTCAAGACGTTCTCCCCGAAAGCTCAGGTATTCTTCTGCCAGAGCCGATAAGTCCTCCATCGTTTCCACCCGATGAATACCGGACCGCAGCTCGCCGCTGCCCGGCATCCCTTTCACCAATCGACAAAGCCTCGAACGCATCCACCCGATCGAATGATCCTGTTTCTCGGGATGAAACACGGAATCCTGCAAACGCGCATATTCCAGAATACTATGCCACCTCATACCCAGGCCAGGCGACTCCGGAGTCATTCCGCTTTCGAGATGCTTCCGGATCGATGAAAAAATCCATGGTTCACCCAATGCCGCACGTCCAATCATCGCACCGCGAACCGCCGTACGGGTCATGAAATGATGGACCTGCTCCGATCGGGTGATATTTCCATTCGCAACAACCGGAATTTCCACAGCTGCGGCCACCCGGGCAATCGCATCCCAATCCGCCTCACCGGAATATCCTTGCTCACGGGTCCGTCCATGGATCGTCACCGCTGACACCCCCGCATCCGCCAGGCGGGGAACCACATCGTCCACCACCAAATGAGCTGCATCCCAGCCCAGGCGCATCTTGGCCGTGACCGGAGTGTGATCACCCAATTCCATTGCGACGGCTTTGGCAATCCCGACCATGCGATCCGGATCAAGTAATAGCGCCGCTCCCGCACCCTGTGCCACAGCCCTGTCAGCGGGACACCCGAAATTCAGATCCACAAAATCCGGCCGCAGGCGCCCGGCCACCAAACCGGCTGCATGAGCCATCGAAGCAGGGTCGCGCCCAAACAACTGCACGCCGATCGGACGTTGTTCATCCGAAAACACAATCGTGTTCCAGGCATTTGCGGACCCATGTATGATGGCGTCCGACATCACGAATTCCGTTACCAACACATCCGCTCCATGCCGTTTGCACAACAAGCGGAACAATGTATCCGTGTAGCCGGCCATCGGAGCCAGATACAAAGGAAATCGGTTATGAAACCAGGAAAGCATGGGTTGAATTTACCTTCGCTGCCCCACCGCCGGGAGGCAAGCCGGATCGGTCCGCTTCCAGCCGATCTGCAACAGTGTTCCGCAATATTGCCCCCACGCCAGGGCATTCCACGCGGGTTTCCGATTGATCGATGGACGCGATGCCATACCCTTCAGAAGACATGGAAACCTCCCCTTTTCCTAAGTCATTTCAGTTCGGCGTATCCACAGCTGCATTCCAGATTGAAGGGAGCCTCGACAAGGATGGCCGCGGCGCTTCGATTTGGGATGAGTTTGCCCGGCGTCCGGGCACGATCGTCGACGGTTCGTTTCCTGCGGTAAGCTGCAATCACTACGCCGACTGGGAGGAGGATGTGCGGAGACTGCAGCATTTGGGAGTCGATGCCTACCGGTTCTCACTAGCCTGGCCCCGCATCTTTCCGGATGGCAAAGGAAAACCCAATCCCAAAGGTGTCGCATTCTACGATCGCCTCATTGACCGACTGCTGGAGGCTGGAATTCGCCCATGGGTCACCCTCTACCACTGGGATCTCCCGCTCGCGCTGCACCATTCCGGATGTGGATGGGACCGCCCGGATATCATACCGGTATTCACGGATTATTGTGAACTCTGCTTCCGGACTTACGGTGATCGCGTCCAAAATTGGATCACCTTCAACGAACCGTGGTGCACCGCCGTGCTCGGCTATGGAACCGGGTATTTCGCTCCCGGCATTCGCGATCGCGCCGCTTGCTATCGGGCCGGGCATCACCAGCTCATCGCGCACGGAAAAGTCGCCGCTCTTTATCGAGAATCCTTCCGGTCCGTCCAAAACGGCCGCATCGGAATGGCTAACAACTGCGACTACCGACATCCCGCCACCCCGACCAATGAGGATCGGGCGGCAGCCGAACGTGCGCTCGAATTCTTCCTCGGATGGTTCGCCGACCCGCTCTATCTGGGTGACTACCCTCAGTCCATGCGGGATACGCTCGGAGATCTGTTGCCGCAGTTCACTGAATTGGAGAAACGTGACATCATGGGTAGTTGCGATTTCTTCGCCCTTAACCATTACACGACCAACCTTGCATCCGCGCCCGAAGGATCCGCAGGAACCAATCACGCCAGCGGGAATGGAGGATTCATGGAGGATTTGGGAGTCGACCTCTCGAACGACCCATCATGGGAGAACACCCATCGCAATTGGCGAATCGTCCCATGGGGGCTCACCCGCCTGCTCGAGTGGATCGACCGGCGCTATGGTCATCCCGGGATCCATATCACCGAAAACGGTTTCTCAATCGCTGGCGACACATTTGAGGACCTTATCAACGATAGCGACCGCATCCGCTATACCCAAGCTTACCTCAATGCATGCGCGGATGCAATTGACAAGGGAGTCGACCTCAGGGGCTACTTCCATTGGTGTCTGACCGACGACTTTGACTGGGCAAACGGATACTCCTGCCGATTCGGACTCTACCACACCGACGGCAACACCGGGTCCAAACACATCAAACGATCCGGTGACTGGTATGCAGAATTGATTCGCCAACACCACATATCCGCGAAATAGTCGGTCCCCTATGAAAGCAAAAGCACGCCACATCCTGGTACCGACCGAAGCCGAATGCAACAGCATCAAAGAACAGATCGCCGAAGGATCTGATTTTGCTGAAATGGCTCGCAAGTATTCCAAGTGCCCTTCCGGCAAGCGCTCGGGAGGCGATCTCGGAGAATTCCGCCCCGGCCAGATGGTCAGGGAATTCGACGAAGTTGTTTTCCGCGATCCCGTCGGAGAAGTACTCGGCCCTGTCAAGACTCAATTCGGATTTCATCTAATCGAGATCACGTCTCGTTCTTGAGGACGATTTTCGAATACCCTACAATCGTATCCAATTTTTAAAAAAGGCCTTTTTCGCGTGTTTGCGGATTAGGCCTTTTTTTTCGTTGTCGGTTGTCGATTAACGAGGCTTTTACTGCTTGCAACGTTACACGACGACGAACTCGACACGAATGGAACCCGCCTACAAATCCCATCATCTGAAATTCTGCAATTTGCAGTTTTCCCCCACTTGCGTGATTATCGAATGCAACGAAGGCGTTGACATCCGAACCGATCAAGTCAGCAGCATCATCGGACACATTCGCGAGCACTTTGGCGAAATGCCATACGCCTACATCAGCAATCGCAAGAACACTTACAGCGTGGACCCAAGGGAAATCCGACGCATCTTTCAGGAGACGTCAGCCTGCGTAGCCGCATTTGTCACCTACTCACCTCAGTGTGAACAAGTCACTGAGTTCGAGCGCCAATTCTACAAACTGCCTTCGCGCGTTTTTCAAAATCTGGACGATGCGCTTGGATGGGCAGGCACCATGCTTCCGGATTCCACAACGGAAGACCCGGAACAAACGGTTGAGTCGAGAGGAGTTTGAAGGCACCTCAATCCATATCAGTGCCCCGGGTTTCCACGCAATTTCGCACATAGCGAATCCTTGACAAGGCTAGCATTGTCTTCAACAGTTCGGGCCATGGACGAGGAGGATGACCATAGAGTCCTGGTTCTCAACAGAGTTTGGCAGCCCATCAATGTGGTGGGCGCAAGGAGAGCTTTTTCTCTTCTCTTTCAGGACCACGCACAAGTCATTGATCCCAATAACGGGGATTTCCGGATGTATGACGGGGCCCAGTGGATCGAATACTCGGTCAACTGTCCGCCAGACGAATCCCAGCCTGCGATGCGGACCGTCAACTATGCGCTGCGCGTCCCCAAAGTCCTCATCCTGCGATATTTCGACAGGGTTCCGGTCCAGGAAGTGAAGCTCTCCCGCCAGAGTATCCTAGAGCGGGATGGGTACCGATGCCAATACACGGGTAAAGTATTTCCACAGAAAATGCTAAATCTGGACCACATCATCCCAAAGGAAAGAGGCGGGAAAACAACGTGGGAAAACGTGGTAACATCGTCTATCCACTGCAACTCGATCAAAGCCAACCGACTTCCCCACGAGGCGGGACTCAAGCTCATCCGGCGGCCTGCAAAGCCAAAAGCACGACCTTTTGTGAGCAAACTCATCCAAGGTGTATGCGATGAGTCCTGGGCTTACTTTCTCGGCGACAAAACCGGTTAAGGTCTACAGATTCATCCCGATTGAACCACCTCACCATGCATGGGCGCACGGTAGATTCCAAGGCGATAGTCTCAGCATTTGCCCATCTTTCAAACTCCACGCTGGATCACTTGCTGGATTGTCACCGCATGCTGACGGAATCCCTGCCGCCCCATGAACAATGCATCCGGTGGAATACCATTGCATTCCTGAAGAGAAATCCACGCAAGTCGGCCCACGACTGCATCTGTTGTCTCGCTCCACGCAGGGATAGAATTGAACTCGGATTCTATCTGGGCAGCCTCTTCAAAGATCCAGGCCGCCTGCTCAAGGGTGCGACCAAATACAAACGTTTCGTCCCGCTCCAAGAGCCAGATCAACTGCGGGACCCTTTGGTCGCGGATCTCCTCAATCAGTCGCTCAAGCTCGTCCAAAACGGGTGGAAGCATTCCGACAAGCCGCATTCACCGGAATACCTCGAACTGATCCGGGGAATCTGATTTTTCCGGCGAATATTCCCCGGCAATCGCACGTCTAAAGGCTGAGGTCTATCCGCTAACCCCACGTCTATCATGAACAATCGATTCAGAAACCTCCTTTCCTTGGCATGCCTTCTCGCTCTTGGCACCACGTTACCGGCAAACACAACCGTGGAATCCTCAGCGGAGATACCATTGCTCAGCCCATCTGAACTCGAGGAACTGCTGGGGCCGATCGCATTGTATCCCGACTCGATTATCGCGCTGGTGCTTCCCGCCTGCACCAACCCCACTGACATTGTCAGATCCGCCAGATTCATTGAATCCGGGAAGGACTCAAGCCTCATCGACACCATGCCGTGGGATGAGAGCGTCATTGCATTGGCCCATTACCCTGATGTAATCCGCGAGCTGGACGAGAACCTTGAATGGGCCATTCAGGTGGGAGACTCCTTCTTGGCGCAACCCGAAGACGTGATGCGGGCCATCCAACGCCTGCGGGCAAGGGCCCGGGCACTTGGGCACCTCGAATCCGATCCGCACCAATCGATTATCGCAGAGGATCAGGTCATCCGGATTGTCCCAAATGATCCGGAAGTAGTCTACATTCCCACCTACGACACACGGGTCGTCTACGTTGACCGGTATGTTGGGGTTCCCTCCATCGAATATGCCACATGGTTTGGCATTGGATCATGGCTGTGCTTTGATCTCGACTGGGCCAGTTGGAATGTAAGGGTGGTAAAACCACATTGGAGGACCCACTGGTATCAATCCCGCCCATGGCATCGACCGGATATTCATCGCCGCGATCCATTCTGGAGCCATCGCGACAGATTCCGGGATTGGACACCACCACGCAAACCGCATCCACGCAATTTCAGGGATCACAAACCTCCATCATGGAACCACAATCCCGGACGGAATGACTATCATCCGTCTCCCAATCCTTCCAAACGCCCATCCTTCTCGAGATCCGTCTCCCCGCGGCACGACAGTTTCAGGAAGCCGGAGCCATGGAATTCCCCTTCGAGGCATTCTTCCGGAAACCTCAAACCCGATCGACGTCCCGACAGGGACAATCGTCCGACTCCCCGTTTCAACAAAGAACCTAAGTCAGGTTACACCAGTCCATCCAATCACATTCCGGACCGATCCTTCCGCAAGCGCGACCACAACCCGCCCAAGGATCATGGCAAGATTCATCCGCGCCCATCATTTGAATCCAAGCGCCCGCCCACACCCAAAGCATCCAGGTTTAACAACAAGGCACCCCGGCAGCCCGTTATCGGAATACGACCACCCTCCGGCTCACCCCATCCATCCAATCGCTATCCAGGAAAGGAAACCTCATCACAAGGAAATGGACCTGGCAAAAAGCACGACCGCTGAGTTCTCTCCAGGCTTGCTCCACAGAAAGATGAATTAATCCAATACCGAAACAGAATCATCCTATGCTTTTTCACGGTTCCTTGTTTCCCGGTCGACAAAATTCCCCTTCGTCTGCCGTCCAATCCGATCTGGCGCATACCCGGATAGCCAATCAGAAACTGCAATCCAAATCGGATGATTTGCAGAGGCAAGTGGAGTTTCTGGCCTTGGCGAATCAAGCCCTATTCGAGTTGATTTCGGACAAGCTCGGCATCACCGAGGGAGACGTCATTCAACGCATGCAAGAAATCGATGCAAGGGATGGAAAAACGGATGGAAAAATGGGGGCAGCCACCAGCACATGCCCAAACTGCGGACGCATCGTCAATACCGGAAAGACCAACTGCATTTACTGCGGCGCCCTCATCGATACAGGACACCTCTTCCAAAAAGGCAAATAGCCCGTATCCCGACTATTCAACTACCTCAGCTTTGGATTCCGGGTCAACTACCACAGGAGCTGCTTCAACTTTGACAGGGTCCTTCAACAACTGGGCTTCGTTCTTTCCTTTCGGAAACTTGAACTGAAGTTTGTAATAGACCAGATCCCCGGTCTCATTTTTCTGCTCTTGCACCAACACCAATCGGCGGACCGCATCCACTACCGCCAGATCAGCTTCCGCACCTCCGCTCGTCAATATCCTCCCACTGAAGGGCACGCCCTTGATACCGTAGCCAACCATCACATCCACTGGGATGTTATCAGCAGCGGGCTCCTTGAGAGCCGGACGCAGGTTCAATCGCGGGTAGCCATCGAAACTCCAGGGTTCCCAGCTCCGCCTCAGAAACAGCTTAACTTTGCACGGGGTGCCTTCGTCCCCTTTCTTGGCGGGAAAGAAGGGAAAACGTTCACTCATTCCAACAAAGAAATCTTTGGCAATAGCGTCCGTATATTCATCTATTCCTTTTGCCCAGATCACTTGACCATCCGCATCAATTGTAAGATCAAACTGCGCATATCCCGCATCCGGACGATAGAAACCGGGGTACGCTCCAATGGCTCCGATAAATTCCTGCCCGATCATCCACCGGGGATGAGGAGCGGATACCCCCGCCTGGGGTTTGAAGACAATGAAATCATTGAAAACCTGCCTCACAAAACCCAAAACCGCCTTTCCTTCCGTATGTCCGGCACGAAAAGCAGTCAATCCAAGAGAAAGCATGATTGGCTGCTCATAGGTCTCATCCGGAGCATAGATCTCCGCATAGCTCTTAACCTTGTTGTCCTCGCCGATCACCAAATCCGCGATCACCGGGATCTTCTCCCCTTGTTCCAATGGATTGCTACTGAAGACTGGGGCATAATAGCCCAGAACCCCCGGCGCATGGTTTTCGGCATTCTCGATGCCGTGCACGGTGGTCAAAACAACCGTCGCCAAAATCGGAACGAAAAGACGAATCGCACGAAACAATGAATGATGGTTCATAGGATCGGCTCAGGCTAGCACCTGTGGAGACCCCTGCAACCCAAAAAGAACATTTCCGGTTCCAAAAACAACGCAACACCACTGCGGACATAGGGGCTTTCGAAACCCAATCCAAGCGTCCTGCCTATCAGCGAACGCTTGGAAACCCGAACCATCAGGAGTTGTTCAGAATGTTGCGAAGGTCCTGCTCCATGGAAAGCTCACTTTCAAGCATCCGCATGCGCCAGTTGGCCATCTCGGTAATCGCACTGAGCGTCCGGTTGTTCAAGACCGCCTCACTCACGTCTTCCCTGCTCTCAACCAATACCCGATAGGTCTCGACTGCTTTAGGCTTCATCAGCAGCTTTTCGAAGCATAACCCGATCTGGTAGAGAACCGGCCAACGCCAATCCGGCTCATCGCTCAAATCAGCCATAGCCTGATAGATTGCAAGCGCATCCATGAAATTGGATTCATGGTAGAACAAATTCGCGATCTGGTTTCCGGTCCGCTTCTTCCAGTAGAGCCATGTCTCCCGCGCTGTTCCTTTGTCGTTTGTCTTGTTCTTGAGCAGATTCAACGTCTCGATCATCGCCTGTCGACTTTCATTCATGCGCAAATGACTGTCGGCCAGAAGATACCGTGCTTCCGGCGACAAGACTCCATCCGGATAAGCGTGCACAAATGCTTTCAATCCAATAGCCGCTTCCTTGTAGTCACCGGTCAGATAAACGGCATACGAGTATTTGAAGGAAACATTCTGCATGTCCTCATCTGTCAGCTTCATCCGCAGCAAGCGCTTGAAGAAGCGGGCCGCAGTCTCATATTCGCCGATCGAAAAATGGGTTTCGGCGATCTCCAGTTGCGCCCGGTGGGACAGGTCCTGATAGTCATTGATATCCCCGTTCGCAACATTGATCGCGACATTCAAGACGTTGTAGAACTTGGCAAGGGCCATGGAAGTCGCACCCATCTCACGATACAACCGCCCGAGATTCAGAAAAACACGGGGCACCTCCGGGTCATCCGGAAACTCTACAACAAACTTCTCATATACTCCGATCTGCCGTGAATGACTTCCTTCGGAACCGTATATTTCTCCCATTGTGAGAAGAATCCGACGCTTGAATGCAGCGCCCACATCCATATCGACGAACTTCGCCAATTCTTCCAGATTTCCCGTTTCAATGGCGTTCTCAAGGCGCATCCGGAGCCGGTCGTCCGCATCCAGAATCGATGGATCGGCATCGACCTGCAGGGAGACATCAAGCGAGACGGGTTCATTCGACGGCATCAGATCGTTGAACGCTTCCGTGTCGGGGAATGCAAAATCGTAGTTACCAGATCCACTTTCATGAATCGGTGAGGCCGCATCGGAAGGAGCGTCGGAATCCTGACCCACAACCGGAAAAAGCGCACAGGCCACACCCACAGGTAGGCCCAAAACCAGACCACGCCATTTCATGTACCTTACTCCTGAAAGAAGATATCTCATCATCACTCCTTCAGTAATCGGCAGAAACCACGGCTCCTGCCCTACTCTCCCTGATTTTTACGGATTTCAAACCCCGCCTGGCTTCCTTCTCGGATCATAACCGGGGCCTCCGAACTCGGCAGCACAAACGGAACATACACATCCGGCTCCCCCGAAGCGGGGTCCGAAGCATCGTTCCCAGGAACCACCCGTTCGGGAACCTTGAATGAATCGAGATCAAACATGCGCATCAACTCGGCGTAGGCGGCCTCTTCCGCTTGCCGCTCAGCGGCTGAAACCCCTTCGGCCGAGTCGGCCGGGGCATCCTCGGTCACAGGAGGTTCAGGAACTGGAACCACCTCGGGTTTGGTCTCATTCACCCGATGGATCATGGCCCACACCTCCTCCGGTATTTCCTGCCGCACCATGCTACGGTCGTTCACCGTTCTCAGCTGCATTGCTTCTTGAGGCGCTACCGCAAGGTATCCTTTCCGCGAGGGAATCATCCTGAGCCATTCGGTTTCGTGTATCTGACGACCACCGCGGGTATACGCATGCATGCGGTTTCCACGCCGAAGCCGATCCACCGCCCACGATTCCTGCTTAGAAAAGCCAACCTGATCCACCGCCCATTCCACCAGAGGGCGAGTGCGCTCATCCAACCCGTTTTCCGCAGCATCCAAAACCTGTGGAATCGGATTCAAGTCTTCGGGACCCCCAACCGTATCACCATTAACAGCGCCGACGTCCAAGGTAGACGCGGCAACCGGTATGACCCCAGCGTCAACCGACCGGCGCATATCCTTGGAGAGGGATTCCTGAGCAATCGCACCTGTCGGCATCAAAAACAACAAGCCTACGAAAACAACAATACGGCCGATCAACAATACGGCCCGACGCCACCCTGCCGCCGCAATGATTGGTGCAACATCATCTCTCCTGTTCCGTTCTGGCTTCATGGTGCTAACAACGGGCCGTTCTGGACCGCTGATCTTGATTATCGACGGCTTTTCCAAAACCTTTACTGCGAATTGGCCCAACGCTCCGCTTCGCTCCATGGAACCAGTCTGCCATCCTTGAATCAGATTCCCATGCGATGGACTTTTTTGCTTTGGCACATGTTCAGCTTCCGTGTTCTGCCCTATACACCCGCCAGAAGACCTCGCCGCGCAACCTGTTTAGCCTTGCACACCACGCCCCTGCAAAACAGATTCTTAAGCATGTCGGAACCCGCGGCCAATCGGACCATTGATGAATCAGACCTACAGTGGATCACCGCTCTCAAGCGCGAGATCGCCAAAGTCGTGATCGGACAGGAAGCCTTGGTGAACCGGCTGATCCTTGGACTGCTCACCAACGGACATGTACTTCTGGAAGGCGTCCCCGGACTCGCGAAGACCCTCACGGTCAAAACCCTGGCTGCCTGTATATCTGCAAAATTCAGCCGGATTCAGTTCACCCCGGACCTTCTTCCTTCCGATGTGGTGGGCACCGTGGTGTACAATCCCCAAAAGGGTGAGTTTTTCCCAAAAAAAGGTCCGGTTTTTGCCCATATCCTCCTGGCGGATGAAATCAACCGGGCTCCCGCAAAGGTTCAAAGTGCGCTGCTCGAATGCATGCAGGAGCATCAGGTTACGCTGGGGGACGCCTCGTTTTCCATCGAGGATCCGTTCCTCGTGCTCGCCACCGAGAATCCGATCGATCAGGAAGGAACCTACCCACTGCCAGAGGCGCAAATCGACCGGTTCATGTTCAAGGTGAAGATCGGCTACCCTTCCTTGCAGGAAGAAAAAGTAATCATGGAGATGATGTCACGCAATGTCAGGCAATCCGATCTTCAGGTTGTCACCGACCCGGCAGGAATCCTGAACACCCGCGAAAAAGTGGATCAGGTATACATGGATGAGAGAATCAAGGACTACATTTTGTCCCTTGTGCGTTCGACCCGCAATCCCGGAGCGTTCGGGCTCGATCTTGACCAGTATATCCAGTTTGGAGCTTCTCCCAGAGCCACAATCTTCATGGCCATGGCGGCCAAGGCACACGCTTTTATTCGGGGCAAAGGCTACGTCACGCCGCAGGATGTCAAAGAAATCGGACCAGACATCCTTCGGCACCGTATCGTGCTAAACTATGAAGCTGAGGCAGAGGAAATCACCACCGAAGACGTGATCGGGATGGTCTTCCAGAAAGTGGCGATTCCCTAGCTAAAAAAGATCAGGGGCTGCCGCGAAGAGATGCTTCCCGGCATCCGGCCCCTTAAGACATCCATGCATGAGCATCCTCCTATGAGCAGTTCCGATTCAAGACCAAGAGTGGGAGGACGGATCCTTCACATCGGAATACTGGTCATTCTTGGATTCTCGACTCTGATCGGTGCCCTGTCATGGCACCAGCTCCTTCATGCTGAAGCCTATCACCGCAAGGAAGCCGGCCAAACCTATCGCAGAATCCTGAAAGAAGGGGCGAGGGGGAGCATCTTTGATCGCAACGGAAACCTTCTCGCCGGGAACCAGCCCCGGTTTTGGGCCGGCGTCTTCTTGAATGAATTGCGCACGGAATTCCGTGAGCGCTACCGCCAGTTCCAGAGAAACCCCAATGCGTTGAAAGGAACCGGCGCGGCCACTTCTTTGACATGGGCTGCCAGGATGTCGGTTCTTAAGGAGAAAAGCGCATTTCTTTCAAGTATCATTGGACGGGAGGTCACACTCGATGAGGACCGCGTTCGCAATCATTTCGCCCGAAGGCTTATTTTGCCTCTCGAGCTTTGTACCGATCTCAATCGCGACGAATACGCCAGGCTCGTCGAACAGCTTCCCCCGGAGTCACCGATTCAGATTTTCAGTGAGCCAGTCCGCTTCTATCCATTCGGGAGTGCGGCCTGTCACTCCATCGGATATGTTTCCCAGGGAGATATCGAGGAGGTCGATCTGGGAACCGACGATTTCGAGGGCATCCGCTCTTTCGGAATCAAACGCCGCACCGGAAAATCCGGACTTGAGGCCAGTATGGATGACCACTTGAGAGGCGGAATCGGTTGGGACATCTGGCGGGTCGATCCCCTCGGTTTTCAATTCGAAAAAGTGTCATCCAAAGACGCCGTGCAGGGAAATGACCTCAAAACCACCTTGGACATTCACCTGCAAATGTATGGCGAGGCGCTCCTGAATGGGAAAAAAGGAGCTTTGGCAGCTATTCTTGTCGACACCGGCGAAGTCATCGCTCTGGTGAGCCAACCCGGCTATAACCTCAATGATTTTTCTCCCGTCCTGAAACAATCCACATTCGACACCATCGATGCCGAAGGGGGCTGGCTTCACCGCGCTGTCCAAGGGTTATACCCTCCGGCTTCCACTTTCAAGGTCATCACCGCTTTGGCCGCACTGCAGATTCCGGAATACCAGCCGCTGAAGGAAATCTACTGCGGCCCATCCTTTACCCTCGCCGACAGACGTTTCCGGGAAAACCGTGCGCAAGGACATGGCTACGTCAATTTGACCAAGGGACTCGCGGTCAGCTCCAACGTCTATTTTTACAAACTCGGATTTGAAACGGGGATTGACCGTATCGCGAAACAGGCAAAACTCATGGGACTTGGAGAACCTACCGGAATCGAACTGCCTTACGAAGCCCGCAACTCGATTGTCCCGGATCCAGAATGGAAACGCGGCATCGGAAGAGGGGGTTGGCTGCACGGGGAAACCATTAATGTCGCGATTGGACAAGGTGATCTTACCGTCACCCCACTTCAAATGGCCGCCGTTGCGGCCTCCATAGCTGGAAAGCGCAATCGTACACCGCTCACCCTGATCCACGGAAATAAGCCTCCTATCCCCAAAACACCACCCGACGACCCTTCGTTGAAGCACTTCGAACTTGTCACCGAAGGCATGCTCCGCTGTGTCCAATCCGGGACCGGTTCAGTCATGCGAACCGAGGGAGTATCCATTGCTGCAAAAACCGGAACCGCACAGGTGTTTCCAGGTGGTGTTGAGAAAAACCTCGCATGGGTCATCGCATTCGCTCCCGTTGAAAAACCAGCAATCGCACTCTCGGTCCTGATCGAAGACACACAGTCCGATGATCCCATTTACGGCGGCAGAACAACCGGACCCATCGCAAAGGCACTGATTCTCGAATACCTCAAGCAACTCGAGACGCCCCACTCCCAAACAGAGTAAACCAAAAGGCCATTCTTCGCAAAAAGAGCAAGGCCAGTGATCACACTGGCCTTGCTGGCTTAGGAGGGCTATATATTGGGGAAATACAAAAATTACGTCCGGCAGAATCCTCGTGATCGATACTGAATGAGTTTATCCTACCGTTTTAGCAGTTCATGTAAAGGAAAAACGCTCAAGAATTCAGATGCAGTCTGGCATATCCCATGATCCGGTTACCAATCTGCGTCAATCCATTACGACGATTCGGGGACAGGTGCTGCGTAATGCCCACCTGCGCCAGAAACGACGGATCCACTTCCAATATTTCGGCGGGGCAGTGACCGCTGTATAGATCGCACAAAAGCGTCGATAAACCCTTGGTAATCATCGCATCCGAATCGGCCTGAAAACGACAAACTCCCTTTTCGAAACTCGGATACAACCAGAGATTGGAGATACATCCCTCGATACGCAAGGATTCCGTCTTGTATTCATCCGCCAATCCGGGTGCATGCTTCCCCAAGTCAATGATGTAACCCAAACGCTCCTGAGGATCCTCAATCAGGCCCAAATCCTCAACCAGGCGATCCTTCTTTTCCTTGAGCGTCATTGCAAGATGATCCGTTTCTCAATTGAAGCGTTCCCCATACAACAAGACCGTCAGTTCAGGTCATTCCGGGCCCGCTCATACCAGCTGATCACCGCAGCGAGATAGGATTTCCCATACACCTCTTCAAATTTGCAGGTGAAAGGATCCTTCGGATTCTTCAAAACCTTCAGGCGCTCATCAATAAATGCAGGCGTAAGCGTTTCCCCACACTGGCGTGTGATCATGGATTTCCATGAAAGATAGTCCCCCGGTATCTGTACGTCGTTCTGGCTCATGGTTGGATTCGTAGATCCGGCAGTCATGCCGCACGATCGGAATTTACCCAAATGACAAGGCCCGGGACAAGCCTTCTTTGCAGAAAACTCATTCCGGACCTCAAATTCAGGATAATCTGATCCTATCAGTTCTGTTCTTCAGTTTCCACGGCCTCTTCAGAAGCCTCCTGCGGTTCCTCAGATGCTTCGGATTGAGCACCACCGGATGCCTGACTCAACTCAGCCATCGCGGCACGGCGACTCAAACGCACGCGTCCTTTCTCGTCAACGCTCACGCACTTCACGATCATCTCGTCACCGATCTTGCAGACATCCTCAGTCCTGCGGACCCGGAAATCGGCGAGTTCGGAAATATGAACCAAACCTTCCTTACCCGGCAGACACTCCACAAACGCTCCGAATTCCTTGATGGAACGGACAATCCCGCGGTAGATCTTACCGACTTCGATTTCACCGGTTACCAATTCGACCTCGTAGATCGCACGATCCATTGCCTCCTTGGTGCTGGCGTAGATGCTCACGCGACCGGAGTTATCCTCATCGATCGTGATATCGCTCCCAGTGGTTTCGGTGATGCGGCGTATGTTCTTTCCTCCCGGTCCAATCAATGCCCCGATCTTCTCAGGATCGATCATCAACATATGAACACGTGGCGCATACTGGTTCACTTCCGAACGCGGAGCCGCAAGTGAGGCTTCCATGATATCCAGAATCTTGAACCTGGCCTGTGTCGCCTGGGCAACGGCTTCTTTAGCCACTTCGAATGGCAAACCCTGGATTTTCAGGTCCAACTGGAAACCCGTGACACCGTTACGGGTACCGCAGATTTTGAAATCCATGTCACCGAAATGGTCTTCCGCACCAAGTATATCGGTCAACACCACATGCTTCAGCAGCTTGCCTTCCGCATCATAGTCCGTGATAAGCCCGGCCGAAATCCCGGCAACCGTATCCGTAATGGGAACACCGGCGTCCATCAACGCGAGACAACCGCCACAGACACTCGCCATGGAGGTCGATCCGTTTGAGCTCATGATTTCCGACACCACCCGGATCGCATACGGGAAGGTCTGCTCATCCGGAATCACCGGCAACAATGAACGCTCAGCCAAAGCGCCATGGCCGATTTCACGACGACCCGTCATCCCGAAACGCCCGGTTTCACCCACCGAAAACGGAGGGAAATTGTAGTGGAGGATGAAGCTCTTGGTCTTGGCTCCGCCAGTCAGGCCGTCAAGATCCTGCGAATCACGGCTGGTTCCGAGCGTGGTGGTCACCAACGATTGGGTCTCACCGCGTTGGAAAACCGCCGATCCATGATTCCTCGGCAATACATTGGTGTCACACGAAATGGCGCGCAGATCATTGGGACCACGTCCATCCGCCCGCTTACCCCGTTCGAGGATGTTGGTGCGATAGACTTTTTCCTGAAGCACCTCAAACGCCATCGACACCTGATAATCCTCGAAGCCATCTTCACCGAGCTTTTCCTTGAGGACCTCAACCGCCTTTTCCTTCAGCTCATTCACCGAATTCTCACGGTCCTGCTTCTTGTCCTGGAAAATGGCATCCACCATCTGGGCACCGACTGCGGCTTCACAAATCGAAAGCACCTTCTCGTCCACCGTAAAGAGCTTGAATTCCTTCTTGGCCTTGGCACAAAGCGAGGCGAGCTCCTTCTGAGCCTTGATGATCGGCTGGATCGCCTGATGAGCAAATTCCAACGCTTCCACAAAACGGGCTTCCGGAAGCTGTTCCGCGCTTCCTTCAATCATCATCATTTCCCGCTCATTTCCGACATAGATCAAATCGAGCGCCGATTCGAACATCTGCTCGTTCGTCGGATTCACCACAAACTCACCGTTGATTTCTCCCAGGCGAATACACCCGACCGGCCCGGCCCATGGGATATCCGAAATCATCAACGCGGCCGATGCACCGTTCACCACGAGCACATCCGGTTCATTCATCTGATCCGTGGCCAAAAGGTAACTGATCACCTGGACTTCATTCAAAAAGCCCTTCGGGAAAAGCGGACGCAACGGACGGTCGCAAAGGCGGCACGTCAGGATCTCCTTCTCGGAGGGCTTTCCCTCACGCTTGAAGTATCCACCCGGAAAACGCCCGGCAGCCGAAAATTTTTCGCGATAGTCCACGGTCAACGGAAAGAAGTCCTGACCCGGTTTTACATTGGGGGCGGCTGTCGCAGAGACAAATACGGTGGTTTCTCCCTTGGTTACGGTTACCGAACCGTTTGCAAGCAGCGCGAGGGTTCCTGTGGACAACGTGATGTCCAACCCCTCGACTTTGACGGTATATTTCTGATTCATATGATTATGGGTTATAGGTTGCCCCGTAAAAAGGGCCTTGGCGCGCACAGCTCAATGCATGTTGACAAACAGCAACAACCCTCCGGGGAATCCGGAGGGTTGTAAACCATGCGAAAGTTCGGATGCTTCGAAGACAGGGGGCATTCTCCATGGAACACAAGAAGGGCTGCACCCTCATCAAAGCACGTTTCGATACATCAACGGCGGATTTCCAACCGTGCGATGATCTCTTTGTATTTTTCCAACTGAGTCCGCTTCAGGTAGTCCAGAAGCTTACGGCGCTTGCTGGTCATCTGAATCAACCCCCGGCGTGAATGGAAATCCTTGCGGTGATCCTTCAAATGCCCCGTAAGGTGAGCAATGCGGGCCGAAAGGAGTGCGATCTGAACTTCGCACGAACCGGTGTCCTTCTCATGAGTCTTATACTCCGAGATAATCTTGTCTTTTTCTACTGTGTTAGCCATTGATGTTATTACTGTTTCACGGGTTGAGGACCTGCCTGATAGAACAGGTGCAGCCCAAGCCACTGGGCCTGAGCTGCCGCTCCACCCCGGATCACTCCGGAGCAACCGCGGAATCCCCGGCTGCTTAACCGGAAATTCTGGCGCAAATCCGGAGATTGATGCCAATGCATCAGCTTTCAAGCTTTTTTTTCAAAGCATTCATAAGAGTCAAAGC
This sequence comes from Opitutales bacterium, assembly GCA_016933595.1. GTDB lineage: Bacteria > Verrucomicrobiota > Verrucomicrobiia > Opitutales > JAFGAQ01 > JAFGAQ01. The sequence continues at coordinate 35,064 of JAFGAQ010000362.1, forward strand.
ATCAGCTGCCTCCTTCCTGATCCAATTCGTGTTCTTTATACGCCAATTAGACAAACATCCCAAAGAACATCTCCATTATGATCTTGTAGCGTTCTTTGTTTGTTATGATCTTTACCAGTTCATCACTGAATCTAAGGAGACAGATTTCGGCAAGCATTCGATTCCACTGATCACAAGAGATCTGGGAGGAACACAGGGGATCTCCCATTTCTTGTTAAACTCTGAGGAGTTTCCACTTGGCAGGGTAGAGTGTTTGGTTATTGGAGTGGTGAAGTCGATGTTTTGGTGATGGAGTGAAGGATGGCTTCGTGGAGCGAAGGCCGTCCCCGAAGGGGTGCCACGAAGCGTCAAGGCCAAAGCGGAGCGAGGCCATCCTTCAAAGAAATCATGCGGCTTGCTTCTGGGTGTTGTCGTTCTCGGACATCTTCCGTTCGAGTGCCGCGATCAGGACGGGAATCTCCCAGCATGCGCTGATTTTGCGCAAACCCTCGGATGCAAGAATCAGGCCGCTGGCAAACCAACGATCGGCTTGCTCGGTTTCCTTTCTCCATCGGCAGACCCGCCCCTTGGGACTGGCGAAGCCTCTCGAAGAGCCGGTTGATCTCAGACCAACGCCTAGTCGATAGATACCCCTTCAGATTACGTCCTGTGTGAACGAGGCAGCGTTGAATCAATGTCTTTGGAAAAACCCTCCAGCAAGGCGTTTTTCAAGGCCTTGGAGCCGTCGAAAACGGCAAGTAAATAGCGCTTGTCCGGTGGAGTCAGACCCCGAAGGGAGAGGTTGCCGAGCAGATCGCGGCAAACCTCCTGGTTTTCGCTGGAACCGACCCGGAAGCCGAGGACATGTTTGGTTCCGATCGTGTCGATTCCCAGCGCTACCGTGGCTACCGCCCCCTTACTCGAATGGCGCTAGAATAAGGGGATTATCGATAGATTAGGAGGGGGTTGAAGGGCAGCTTTGAGGACGGATCTGGGCTTGGTGAGC
>JAFGAQ010000363.1 GCA_016933595.1 Opitutales bacterium
CTGAAGCAGGACCGGATCGGGGTGATTTCCGGGTAGCACCGGATTGATCAGGGATGTAACCGAACGGAGTGGCCCTGACAGGGTTGTGATGCTTAGGGCAGGAAGTGTCAGGCGCCCTCCATCCGCGCTGACTTCAACCACTTCCTTTCGCGTCATATTGTGCGCGGCGGTGCTCTCCCACCGGTTGAGTTGCCCAAGTGTTCCTCCCGCAAACGCCAGTGATAGAGATTGCGGGGACAGGTTCCGGTTGATGATGACAATCGTGGCTGATTCAGTGTCGCGGAAAGCGCTGACGAACACTCCTTGAGCGGGTGTGGAATCTGCCTCCACCCGATACCATCCAGGCCGGACAAAGCGGGAGAAGTGACTCATCACATAGCCGCGTTGGCTCACGGAACCGTCTTCCGCAAGAGGTCCGTAGAAACGGCGCAAATACCACCAGAGGTAGGCGTTGAAATTGCTGACCATGCAGTCATGGATTTCTTTTCCGGTGGCCAACACGCTTGCCCAGTCGATCTCGAGTTCGAGGTGTTCGGTCATCCAGACTTCTTTGTTGAGTCGCTCAGCGAGCGGGTAGGCATAGAGGCCGCTTCCGTAGATGTGCCCGCCGATGATGTCCACTTCCGCAGCGGCCTCTGGATCGCGCAGGATCGGGTCGGATTTGGAGCGGTCAAAGCGGAAGGATTCCGGCGCTACGACCCGGCATGGGATGACGGATGCATGGTTTTTGAGGAAGTCGATCATTTGGGCCGGTGTCCAGTCGCAGCTCTCGTAGTCCACCCGGATGTCGGGTTCGTTTTGGAGCGAGATCGCATAAAGCTCAGCCCCGTTATCCTTCATGTAGTTGGTGAAGTCAGCGAGGTGTTGCGCATAATCCCGATAGTGCTCGGGAAGCAGCTCACCTCCTACAAGGCTGTTGTTGGTTTTCATGTGGGAGGGGGGTGACCATGGAGATGCCAGAAGAATGGCCCCATGGGCTTTTGCGCGGACGGCGGCATCCAGCCCTTTGGCCCATTGCCCGCGATCAACCGGCACTTTGATCCGCAGGATAGTGAATCCGAGCTGGCCATCTCCATCTCCGAAGGCGCGATCAACCTCTTCGACGGAGAGGCCGCTGATCCAGTCGGGCATGTCAACTGCCCCGAACCCAGTGATGCGCTGATGCTGGGTCGCAAAGTCAATATTGGCGGTTTGTGCTGTGAGCAAAAGAGGGCATAACAACGCGACTGACCTAAGGAAGAGTTGAAACATGGGGTTCATGGGGGTGTCCTTTCTTCAAATACGGTTGTATCCCGAATCGGGTTGCAGTCCTTCAACGTTTGAGGCGCGAGGTAATCACATGTTTGATTCAGTGGTTTCAAGTCGCAATCTTTGCAGGCGGTGGAGGGAAAGCGATATCCGGTTCGAAACAAAATGCACGCTCTATACTTTCACCTTATGCATCCGGTGCCGGAGATTCAATCCCGATGGTCCGGTTTCTATCCCCCCAGGGGGGGATTTGCCCGGAACGCGAACTTAACTGTCAAGTGGATTAAGGGTGAGCGGATCCTGCCACAGTGTGGTATTGGTATATCCAAGTGGAGCAATCGGTCAGCCCGGGATCTGAATGATGGGTCCATGCATCGATATTCCGGGAGGGTCTGTTTGTTGTTTCCGTAAGCCAGCCTGTGGAACCGTTAATAGTATGAGAGGAATGAGCATGAGTCGTATTGGGGTGACCGCATGGTTTGTGTGGATGGGATTGGCATCCGTGTTGAACGGGGGCGAAGATCTGAACCGGCTTTGGTATGCGCAACCCGCTTCGCAATGGGTGGATGCCTTGCCGATCGGAAACGGCAGGTTGGGAGCCATGGTATTCGGCGTTCCTTCTGTGGAAAGGCTCCAGTTGAATGAGGATACGGTTTGGGCGGGCGAGCCCGGCAATAATCTTCCAGAAGGATTCCACGAGGTGTTGCCGAAGGTGAGAGCCTTGATACAGGATGGCCGTTTCAAGGATGCCGAAGCCGTGCTCATGGAGGTCATTCCCCAACAGGGAGATGAGCGGATGAACCATGGAATGGCCTACCAAGCGGTTGGGGATCTGTTGATTGAGGTTCCGGGTCATGACGATTGGGAAAACTACCGTCGGGATCTCGACATCGCGAATGCGGTTTGCTCCACCCGATACACGGTCGATGGGGTCGAGTTTACCCGTGAATACTTCGCGTCCGCGGTGGATCAGGTGATCGCGGTTCGGCTGTCTTCGAGCGAAAAAGCCCGGATCACCTGTAAGCTTGGGTTTTCGAGTGAGCATGAGAAACACCAAGTATCGGTGGAGAATGGAATGTTGCTATTGGATGGGGTGACCAGCTCCATGGAGAACAAAGAGGGGCATGTGCGCTTTCAGGCTAGAGTGATGCCGGTAATAGAAGGTGGGAGTCTCAAGGTTGAGGGTGAGCGGTTGGCCGTGAATGGCGCGGATTCTGTTGTGGTTTATGTGGCGATGGGCACGAATTTCAACAACTTCAGGGACGTTGGTGGCGATCCGAAACGCCTTTCGCTCGTGCCGCTTGGGAAGGTAAAGACACGCGACTATGCCTCGGTTCGTGCAGATCATGTTGCGGATCACCGGCGTCTATTCGATCGTGTGGTTTTGGATCTTGGAGAGAACGATTCCGCGAGGAAGCCCACCGACCAGCGGATCCGGGAGTTTTTCGACGGTAGTGACCCGCAACTCGTCAGTCTCTACTTCCAGTATGGGCGCTACCTGCTGATCGCATCGTCCCGGCCGGGAACTCAGCCGGCCAACCTTCAGGGGATCTGGAATGGGCATCTGTTTCCGCCGTGGGACAGCAAATACACCGTGAACATCAACACGGAGATGAACTACTGGCCTGCCGAAACCACGAATCTGGCCGAGCTGCATGAGCCCTTGTTTGCGATGCTGGAGGATTTGGTGGAATCGGGTGGGGAGGCTGCC
>JAFGAQ010000364.1 GCA_016933595.1 Opitutales bacterium
GCTTAGTCTTCGGCTGAATGGCCGGATTGGGCATTGGCACGGACTTTTGGTCCACCAGCGCGCAGCCATGCATGGATGAAGGCGTTGATGTCGCCATCCATTACCCCTTGGACATTCGAGGTCTCCACTCCGGTCCGCAGGTCTTTGACCATCTGGTAGGGTTGGAAGACATAGCTCCGGATCTGGTTGCCCCATCCGATTGCACCCTTTTCTCCATAGAATCTTTCCATTTCGGACCGTTTCTCGTCTTCCTTGAGCTCAAAGATCCGCGACTTGAGGGTTTTCATCGCAGTTTCCTTGTTCTTGATCTGGGATCGCTCGTTTTGGCAGGCGACGACCAGGCCGGTGGGCAAGTGGGTCAATCGGACCGCGGAATCGGTCTTGTTGACGTGCTGTCCGCCCTTACCGCTGGAGCGGTACGTGTCGACCCGGAGATCTTCATCCCGGATTTCAATATCCAGATCCTCTTCGATTTCGGCAATAACGTCCACCGAGCAGAATGAGGTGTGGCGCCGTTTGTTGGAGTCGAATGGACTGATGCGGACAAGGCGGTGGACGCCGCGTTCGGCTTTGCAATATCCGTAGGCGTTCTTGCCCACGATGCGGAGAATGGCGCGGCTGAGTCCGGCCTCGTCCCCGTCCTGGAGATCCTGTATCTCGCAGGTGAAGCCGGCGCGCTCAGTCCAGCGGGAATACATGCGGAAGAGCATGTCGGCCCAATCACAGGATTCCGTGCCGCCCGCTCCGGCATGGATCGTGAGGATCGCGTTGCAGCTATCATGTGGGCCGGTCAGGAAAGACTGGAGCTCCAACTCGTCCAGTTGCCGGGTCAGCGAAGCCAGGGTCGAGTGGATTTCGGCTTCATACTGAGCGCCTTCGTCATCGTCTGCTTCGCCAACGAGCTCGATCATGGTGCGCAAGTCGTCGAGGCTCTGCTGGAATTGCCTTGCATTGCCGACCGTGTCTTTCAGGGAGCTCAACTGGGAGGAAAGGGCCTGAGCCTGTTCCTGCTTATCCCAGAAGCCTGGCATGGACATCTGGTTCTCAATTTCTTCTATGCGGAGTTTTTTGCCCGCCAAGTCAAAGAAACCTCCATAGGTATCCGGCTCGCTTTGCTATTTCTTCGACTTGAGAAAGGGTTTCTGGCGTGATCATGATAGCTGCGATAATGAGACGGGGCTGATAGACAATTTCAATTCAATTCGACCACGTAGGCCAAGATGGCATCGACCACGGAGCTTGTGGTCGCCGGAGAGAGGATGTCTCCCGCAAGCGTGTGCTGGTTGCGGTCGCCACATCCCTCCACGACTTGGAGACGATTGTGTGGGTTTTTCAACCCGGCAAAGCGTTTGATGATGAGGGGACTCTGAACGATGCGATCATCATCGGCGTAGAACATGAGAACCGGATGCGGGATCGTGGAGAGGTCGAGGCGGTCCATGTAGTCGACCTGTGCCATGAGAGGGAAAAGTGCTTCGATAGGATAACGGAGGTGCCAGAAATAAGCGTGTGACGAATTTTGGGGCTCAGAATCGCGTGGGCCCATGATGGACGGTATGATGTGGCGGGCCCAGGGTTGGAGGAGCAAACGGGCGCGTTCATCGGAAGGTGCGAAATTGGGGGCAAGCAGCACGAGCGCCCCGATTGGGCTGTCCGGGTAATGATGGGCAGCCCATAAGGCGAGGAGTGCTCCGTGGGAGGATCCGATGAGCAGCACTTTGTTCCCAATGCGGCTTCCGATTGCCAACGCCTCAGCAGAGTCCTCCATCCAGTCGTCGAGGTCGACTTGTGCCATTGGGTCGGGCGTGATATGCCCGTGCCCTTTGAATCGGTTGAAATACAGGTTGGCCCCCATTGCTTGGGCGACTTTTTCGCAGACCGGGCTGATTTCCTGACGGCTGGTTGAGAATCCGTGAAGGTAGACGACGGACCAATCCGTGATAGCGCGAGTCCCGGGGTTGGCCCATATCACTTGTTTGGCAACACCATCCTTTAGATCATGGTGCGCGGATTCGGAAGTGATCCAGAGGTCCTCCCAGTTGTCGGGAACTTCGGGTAGTGGAATGGACAGAGAGGATATGCGTTGTCTGGGGCCAAGCAGCCAGAGCAGGAGCAGAATCCCGGCGATTGCCAGAATGATATGGAGCATGGTTTTCATCCGTTGAATCAGCCTCATCCCGGACGGAAATCAGGTTCTGCGTCGAATCTGCACGGGGGTATCGATCCCGATGGACCATTCCTGAGCCGCGTTTCCCCGGTTGAGCGCAATCTCAAGAAAACCGGATGAGCCCCAATAGGCAAGTCCGGTTTGTGGAGGGGCATCTCCAAAGGTGGATAGAAGGGGTAGATTCCAATTTGCAATTCGCACACTGGTGGCTGTTTGGGCAAAGTGTTCTGCCCAGCGCTCCGGGATATTGGTGATGAGGTTTCCAAAACGGTCGATTGCGTCGACCGATCCTTCGGTTTCGCCTTCATCGTTGAGAGATGGAGTCGGGAGCTTGAGCAGGATTGGATGGGACATTGGCGGGCCGGTATCCTCCAACTGGATCGATCCGGATGCCAGCATGCCGAGAACGGGAGCGAAGAGATCGCGACCATGAAAAGTCGGAGAAACCGGTTGGTTGCCGAGGCACCGGATCGGGTCGATGCGGTGAATCCTCGAAGGTGGGCCAAGCCTCAGCCGGGTGTGGCTGATCAGTCCGTTATCGGGCAGAACAAAGAAGTGGGGGCCGATCTGGATGGCAATCGCCTTTCGATCGGTTCCCACCCCCGGATCCACCACTGCGAGGAACCAGCATCCGGGCGGGAAATCTCCCGCACAGGTTCCGAGCACCCAGGATCCGCGCCGGATGTCACCCGGTTCGATTGAATGGGTGATGTCAATGAGGTTGGCGTTTGGACAATGCCGAAGCAGCGCAGCTTTCATGGAGGCCACGTATCCGTCGAGATGTCCAAAATCGGTGAGAATACCGATGATGGGGGGCTTAGCGTGGGTGAATCCGTTGCTCATGGGCCTTTTTAGAACGTGCGGGCTTGCTGCGCCATCTTGAACAGCTCGAGCTGCAGGTCGCGGTTTTGCCGGTAGTAGTCCGGGTCACTGAGTCTTCTGGTTTCGAGGATACGCTGGTTGCGATCAAGCGTCTTGAGGAGGTAGCGTTCACGGGCCAGTTGGTAGGCCCGTTCTTCGTTGCTGATTCCAAAAAAGGGAAGGGTCCAGCGATTGAGAAAGAGACGATCCCACTCCGGAATGAGGCTGGTCACGAGTTCAGCTGCCACCCCCTTGCGGGTGAGAAAGTGAAGCCTTTCATCGTTGAAGAGCTTCGTGAACTGCTCGGTTACCGAATCAAAGGGTCGGACGATGACCGGATCCAGAACAACCGTGTCCTTATCCGGTTCTCCGTCGGGGAGATTGAGGGAGACATCCGGGGTGATCGGTTCGGGAATGGATGGAGTCGACTTTATTGAGGGAACCGCGATGTCTCCGAGGTGGAGGTCGTCGGCTTCCGATGTGCTATCGGCGAAAGCGGAGAAGGCAAGTCCGCCAATCAGCCATGTTGTTAGGATGCGATACATTTTGTAGAAGGGATTCATGGCATCTGATCAATGATTGCTGATTTCTGTTCAATGCTCAGGTGAATCTTTGGCGCATGGGTGCAGGGTAGTGCGGCATGGCTCCCGGTTTTGTGGCTACGGTGGTGCCCACCTTGCAGCACCATTCGAGATCCTGCACGGAGATATTGCCGTCATCGGCAAACGCGATCACCAGCGCCGCAGTGAAAGCGTCACCCGATCCCACCGTGTCAATAACCTCTGCGACCGGTGCGTGTGCACGGATTGGCATGGATCCGGGCGCCCGGAAGAGCGCGCCCTGACCGCCCAATGTAACGCAGACCGGCTTGTCTTCAAAAAAATCACTGACCTTGCGCAGCAGGACCTCAGCCGGCATCGAACCCGGACGCATCCCGAGGAGAAAAGCGGCTTCCACCTGATTCATTTTCAGGACATCGGCCTTGGACGCAATGTCGAGGATCTCCATGCGGTCCTGAAAAGGCGGCCGCAGGTTGATGTCGCAGATCTTGAGACCGGGACTGTTGACGAGGAAGCGGCTCACGAATTCGCGGTTGGGTGCGTGGCGAAGCGCGAGGGTTCCGAACACGATCACGTCCCATGCGGAGAACCAGGCTTCATTGACGGGGTTGCGGTGGATGGCATCCCACGCGACTTCCTCCGGAAACTCGTAGTGGGCATCCCCATTGTCATCGATTGTGGCATTGACGTATCCGGTTGGCAGTTCGGTGTCCCGTACGATAAGGGCGTCATCGATTCCGGAATTGCGGATCCGGATCATGGCCTGATCGCCGAGGAAGTCGGACCCGATGCGGGAAAGAATGGTACTATCGCCTCCGAGTTTTCGCACATGATAGGCTACGTTCAATGGGGCGCCTCCCAGAAAGAGACCCTGAGGAAGGCAATCCCAGAGAATCTCGCCGATGGAGAGAATGCGGTGTGGTTGGGGCATGACAGGAATAGAGATGAGGTGTTTTGACGCTACTTATGGACCCCGGTGTGTTGGGCGGATCAGGGAGGAGACTCAATCAGATGGGCCGCGATCCAACTTTCGGGGCTGACGGAGTCCGAGTGTGAAAGGATGGAGCGAAGCTTGGTGCTTAGCGCTCTGGTGCGTTCCAATGTCCCGTTGTCGTGGAGTTGGCGGTCCAATGCGGCGGCCATACGTGCGGGTTGCATGCGGCCTTGCAGGAATTCCGGATGGATGAATTCACCGAGCAGGATGTTGGCGATTCCCACGATCCGGATGCTCACGAGTATCTTAGCCATTCCGTAGGTGATCGGATTGGTCCGGTATACCAGAATACCCGGAATCGCGGCCAACGCGCAGACCAGCGAGATCGTGCCCGAACTCATAATAACTCCCCTGGCCCGCACTTCCGGTTCGGCGTTGGAGACAAATGTCATGTCTCCCGTGCAGTCCGACTGATCGACCATTTGTTGAAGGATCATCCGGGCCGGCTCCGATGGGTAGACCACTGTGGCCCGGAGGGTGGGATTGTCGGTCTTCAGTCTCCGGAAGGTCTCGATCATTGCTGGCATAATCCGCTTGATGGGGGTGGCGCGGCTTCCCGGAAGTAACAGCAGTGGAGCCTCCGGATCGTAGACGAGTGGCAGTCGATAATCCTTGTGAACGAAGGGATGCCCAACAAACGAAACCGGAAGATTGGTGTCGCGGTAGCTCTCAATTTCAAAAGGGAAAATGACTCCCAGCGCATCGAGGTGCCGGGCCATCGCGAAGCGACGATGGCTTTTCCATGCCCAGATCTGTGGGCTGATGTAGAAGAGGAGCTTGACGTTTCCGCCCGCCTTGTGCGCGATCCCGGCGTCAAAAAGCTTTTTTGCAAGCCGCAGGTTGAAGCCGGGGTAATCAACGAAGCAAACCGCTTTGGGACGGTAAGTCTTGATCCACTCGAAGGCCATGGAAAAGAATGCCTTTATCTCGCTGAGGTGCTTGAGGACCTCTACGAATCCGACGACCGCCGAGTCGATCGGATTGTGCACCAGAAATGCTCCGGCATCGGCCAAATGCCGTCCCCCTATGGCCGCCACATTCAAGTCGGGTTGACTCCGCAATAGGCGTTGAACAACCCGCGCCGCATGCTCATCGCCGGAGTGTTCTCCTGCGATCACCAGCAAATCCACCGATTGCCCCGCCGGAAGCGGGTTGAACTCGAGGATTTTTCGCTTTTGCATGGCATCAACTATCACCCCGAATCCTGCATCGGGTCAAGTCTGAGAGTGGATATCCC
>JAFGAQ010000365.1 GCA_016933595.1 Opitutales bacterium
AAATAATTCACAACGTTCGCCCGTTGGGCTCACCTGGATTGGGAGTCGGGTGTGGGTGGGAATGCGTAGGCGTTTCGCCGAGGGGGCGAAAATTGGCTGAGGCGGCATTCGGATTCAAAGGTTCTCAGAATAAACTTGGATGTTTCCCGGACATGGGTATCTTTTCCGATGTGATGCAATTTTGGCGTTCCGGAAACGGACGTGAATCCTTGTGCCTCTGAATCAACCATGAAAGCGCGTTCGATCTTACTTGGAGTGAATATTGATCATTTTGCCACGCTCAGGCAGGCACGTTACCGGGATTTGTCCGGGGAAGCGGGGCATTTCATTGAACCGGACCCGGTGGAGGCTGCGTTGGCTGCTGAGCGGGCGGGAGCGGACGGGATTACGGTGCATCCGAGGGAGGATGCCCGGCATATTCAGCGGGCGGATGTTTTCCGCTTGAGAGAGATGATTCACACCCGCCTGAATATGGAGATGGCCTGCACGGACAGCATGGTGGATTTCGCGCGTGAGATTCAACCGGACAGCGTGTGCCTAGTCCCGGAAAACCGTGAGGAGATCACGACGGAAGGCGGATTGGATGTGGTGACCCATTATGATCGTGTTGAGTCGGTGGTGAAGGCGATGCGGGAAGAGGGAATCGCTGTGAGTTTGTTTATTGATCCGGATGAGGCACAAGTGAGCGCGGCATCGGATTTGGGGGTTGAGATGGTTGAGTTGCACACGGGAGCGTTTGCGAACCATGCTCATGACCCGAGAGGGGCGGTTGAATTGAACCGTCTGATGGCGGCGGCGGAGTATGCGCATGAGGAGGGGCTTGTGGTCAATGCGGGGCATGGCATCAACTATGTGAATATCCGCTCGGTTTTGAAGGTTCCGCATCTACATGAGTTGAACATCGGGCACTCCATCATCTGTCGGGCAATGTTTACCGGCATCACGGAAGCAGTGAGGGAAATGCAATGGCGGATGATGGGACAATAAAGCAGGCTGGGCCCGAAATGGGACAGTATCAGGAATGGAGCCATCCGGTGATGGCTTGCAAGGATTCGAAGGAGTATGAGCGTGCGCTTCTGGGAGGATCTGTAGCGGCGGGGCGTGCCATGGAGCTTGCTGGGCGGCGTATCGGAAGGGAAGTGCGATGGGCTTTGAATTGGCCACATGGTAAACGGTTGCGCATGCTCGTGTTGCTCGGAAGGGGGATGAATGCCGGAGACGCCTTGATCGCATGTCTCGAGTTGATCCGTGAGCTTGACAGCGTGGAAGTCCATTTGGTCTCCTGCTATTCGGAGGATCGGCTGGATCCGGTTTTGAAGCCATGGTGGAGGGTCCTGAGGAAGAGCGAGGCCATGGGGAGTATATCGATTGTCTACCTGGAGAAACAGCTCGATGAAAACGGTCATTGGTCTCCCCCTATGAAGGATGGATGGAGTGCCGGGTATGACTTGTGTCTGGACGGGATCTTTGGAATGTCGTTCAGGCCTCCGTTGGGCGAGGATATCGGTTCCCTTCTAAAATGGTGCAATAACCTGCGGATTCGGATGCGCGTGGCGGTGGATCTTCCAAGTGGGGTTGGCGAGGAGACCGATCCGGATGCTTTCCGGGCTGATTTGACGTATGCGACAGGCGTTTTCAAGGCTCCGCTGATGGATGACCGCAACCGGGTCTACACGGGACGGTGCCGCTACATTGATTTGGGCTTTTTTCAACATAAACGACCGGATGCTACATGGAATGTATTGGTGCCGGGGCAATTGCTCTGCACCGGAGGGATGCGCCCGGTGTTGACGGACAAGCGCAGCTATGGGCACCTTCTGATCATGGGAGGTTCGGTAAG
>JAFGAQ010000366.1 GCA_016933595.1 Opitutales bacterium
CACCCGTTTCATCGGGTGAACCGGACCTCCTGAACCAACGGAAGCGGGATTACGCTCCGGGAGACTGATTTGTTTGTGAAGGGAATCGAACGACCATCGCACCCGCCGAAAAATGGAAGCCAAGAGACCCGCCAAATGGTTTGGAAAAGGATCACTGATCAACCGGAGCCCATGCTCCCGGGAAACGGGTTTGAGACGGATTCCATCCCAGCATTTCATCAATGGACGGCGGCAAGTCCACACCACCCTTGCTCCCGGCAAAACCCGACAAAAGCTCGAAGCGCTTGAGCTCCGGACTCCGGACAACCAAACCGGTGTATGCGGAGTAATCCGCACCGTTGGCCTCATAGCCTTCCTCCATGGCTTGAAGGCCACCGAAATCCGATACCGTCGTGTGGACGGGGGGCGGAGGATAGCCGGCACCTCCATTCGTAAGAAAGGGAGTCTCCGCGTCGCGCAAGACATAAACGTTTCCATCCAAAGACTGCACTTGAGCAGCTTTGGCCACCTTCTCAACTCCGGATTCTTCCCGATACTGGATCACACCTGCCGGAATGCTCTTCTGAACCAAAAACAGGTTATTGTTGATCACATGTCTGTCGCGATCGGCCACGGACGGACCCGAACTCGCATGCCATCCGAAATGGTCACCCGCCTCCGAACTCCTGAGCGTCCGGATCACCTCAAGCGGACTATTGAAAAAGGTATTCTGGTAAACCCCGACATCCGCACTATTGAGAATGCGGACACCCGGTGTGCAGTTCACGAAGACGTTACCAGCACACACCGCTCCTTCTGAGATTTCGAAGAAAAAACCATCGTTCGTGGTTTCGATCCAATTCGACAGGATCTGCCCATGATTGTTACCCACATCGTACCAGATCCCGCTGGCGTGGGGATTGTCGATAATGAGGTTGTCGCGACAAACCACATGATGGGATTGGTTGAAGATTTTGACGGCCGACGCATAGTACCCGACAATCGGGGCATGGGAGTTGGTCCGGGTAACCAGATTGCGCTCGAGCAATACATGGGCGGAATTGATCACGTAAAGGCCCTCAGTTCCGCAGTCCGAAACCAGGCAATTGCGAATCGTGAGACGGTCCCCCCGGAAGTAACCCGCCACACGCGAGCAATGCGATAGGGTCAGGTGCTCAAGCGTGGTGCCCACAACATCCTTTCCATATTCCGCAGGATCCATGGGACGCCATGGTTCGATTCCCTCCACCAACAACGCCAACCGCGCGTAGCGGGTGAAGGTAATGCCACGGATGGTCGGACCCTTCGGGTCGTTGTCCATTGCATTGACCCTGCGCATGGTACGGACAATAGCACTGTCCTGCACCGTGATTTCGATCGCGTGCTTCGACGGGTCCAATCCAATGGTCACCACTCCATTCACATAGTCAATATGATAGGTACCGGCATCCACTTCATTGACCGATCCTGCACTCACCAATCTTTTTTCATCCGCAAAAACCATGTCATAGTTGAAACGGTGAAGCGGGGTGTCCATCACATGGTACTCCGCTCTCCACCAGTCCGCTGGTGCGGCAGGAAAAAGCCGATCCCAACGGGTGCTCCAACGTGAGTTCGGCAAATCGGTCCAGTCGGAAGCCACCTGAGTGCCCATGAACACCGGATGCTCATTCAAATAGGGCTGAATCAGAAGCCCTTGATTGAAACGCAAACCGCCGGTCCGGTAAACGCCACCACGCAACACAATCGCATCTCCGGTGACCGCGCGCTTAAGTGCGCTTTCAATGGTCGTGGGAGCGTCAATCGAAGATCCTTGCGCAGACGGATCGCCATCCGGAGCAACATAGAAGACAATCTTCGCATCCGGAAGCGGGTATACCTGAGGCACCGGCCCGTAGGGGCCGCCGGATGGCTGACCTTGCACAACCGCAGTGGATGCCGCCATGCATGTGATCGCAAGAAAGAAAGGCAACAGAGTTTGACGCATGGGCAGACATGATATGAAATGATCCTCATATGCCAATCAAATCCCGCTTTTTCTTACTGGTTCTGTTTCCGATTCTGACCTTCTCAATGCTCCCGGCTCTGCAAGCCCGGCCCACGGATGAAGATGCATTGCGGTACAAGACAGCCCACCTGCTGGTGTTCGGAGTGCTTCCGGAGTCACTTCCGGACAGCCTACCGAAGGGCGACTCAAAAACAGCGGTCCAATACTGCGCATCCGCCCTCCAGGAAGCTCCATCCGGAGAGCAGTCAGCCGTCAAAGAGAGGGCTTGGATGGATACCATGGGAACCGCATCGGATCCTGCCATCCAAATCGACGCACTCAGTTACCACGAGTATGTGGGAAAACTCTCCACCCATTTGGAACAGAACCCTGCCGCCTATGAACAGGTCATTCGCCGGGCGTACCCCTATGTAATATACCGGGACGTTTACTCCGAGGAAATCGAGTATTGGAGGAATTTTCCGGTAATGGGATACGCGACCTTGGTAGGATGCCTAGAGGACTGGGCACGCCGGAATCAACCGGGACTCATGGTAACCGGAGGAGTTCCCACCCTATCGGCCAACTGCGAGTTTCTCACCACCCTTCGCGTGACGCCTTCATTGGCCGAAGAAATCTGTTCTTTGATGGGACTGCCGCCGATGGATCCGCAATCACCTTATCACGTCCTCGCCAAAGGAGCGGACAAAGTGATCAGCAGTGGTGGCATCTATTTCATCCTGACAGGCGCAGAGGGACTTCGTCAGAACCATTGACAAGACATCAAGGCTGCCCTCGGAAAACTCAAAACCTGACAAACTGACATTCCCAAACCCGTCAGATCCAGATGGGGCGTTGTGGATGAATCAACAAGGTTCGCGCCTGATGGATCAAATGGCTTGGAAAAGACAACATTCACATGGTCACGACTCAGGAGGTAAGGCCCTTTCAGAAACCAGGGCATGTGCTGAGCTTGGAAGGCAAAGTGATGCCGATTCCGAATGGGTGGGAACTGCTCCCACCAGGGGATGCGTTGCTCACCCGCCGGGTCAAGGCGGCAGGCCCACACTGGGTTATGAAGCGTTGGCGGAAAAATCGTTTTGAATCCATGGGGGTCTGGGCAGATGCCCACACCATTGAGCGGATCCATCAACAGGTATCCGTAGAAAAAGCCAACCCGGGTTACGAAAAGCGCCTGGAATCGGGACGCAAACGGCG
>JAFGAQ010000367.1 GCA_016933595.1 Opitutales bacterium
GGCAGCGGGTTCTATTTGAAGGCTTTTTTCGCTCCGGTTGTCGACCCATTGGTGATCCCTCAGGAGATCGATGTGGAAATCGACAAACTCTACGATGGCGAGGGGCTGAACGGGGTGGTTTCGAGGCTTCGGCAAGTCTCCCCAGGAGATACAGACCGCATTGACCTGTGCAACCCCCGAAGGGTTATCCCGGCACTGAAACGTTGTCTCGCGTCCGGGCGCTCCATTTCAGAACTGCAGGCCCGACTGCGGGACGCCCCGCTTCCCTTCGCAAACCATCCGAAAGCTGGGGTTCTGCTGCAGCGCGACAGAAGCATCATTCGGAAACGGATCGCCGAACGCACCCGCGCCATGCTCCGGGCCGGTCTCGTTGACGAAGTCTCCAGGCTTCGAAAAATGGGTTTCGATAGAAATCCCAGTGCCTGCGGATCGATTGGATACCGTGAAGTTATTGATATGCAAAACGGAGGCTTAACGGAGGAAACACTTGAATCCACCATTTCCCTGCACACCGACCAGCTGGTGAGCAAACAACTCAAATGGTTCCGTACTCAGCTGCCGAAACTCCACTCCCTCAACCTCGATGAGCCAGGGCCTACTGAAGACCCCCTAGTCGCTCTGACTGAGGCGTTTGCTATCCACCTCGTTGAATAGCTCGTGTGCTTCCCGGAGGATGCCGGGAATATCCGACGAAAACCGGTTTGAATGGGTGGCCCTCCGAATCGCATCGTCATGAACCACTGCGGCTTTGTTCCCGGGGAACCAATGCCCGCCGTTTCCGAGGAGGTTGTACCGCATCTTGCCATACGCAACCATGTCCAAGCCTTTGGCCCATGTCCATAGTCGAAGGATCTCCCGAATATTCACCCCGCCCGGAACTGCCTCCCACCCAGGCAAACCTTCCTCCCAATGCAGACACCAATCCTCTCCCAATATTCGGATCATTTCCGCATGCAACCGATCCGCAATCGCATCCACCTGTTCCGGATTCGATCGGCGCTGCAGTGCCTGCACATGCAAATCAAGGTCTTCCTTGCGGGAAAGTCCCATGCTCAGGGTATGAACAGCGGGATGAGACCACGTGAACAGATCATTGAACTCCATCGGATGCAGCGGAGCACATAAGCGAAGCAGCTTGTCGCTGGGTTCATAGAGTTTTCCGCCTTTGTCGTTCGGGCTGATGATCAATACACCCATGCCGCGCCGTTGGGCCTCCTCCAAGGCCTCCCGATTGGATTGGTTCACGAAATACCAATGCAAATTCACGTAGTCAAAACCGCCGGTTTCAATCGCCTCCAGAATAATGTGCAATGGCGCATGTGTCGAGAATCCCACGTGTCTCGCACGACCCTGAGACTGTAGGCGGCGCGCCATTTTCAGGCAACCGCCATCCCGAAGGGACTGATGCAGCGTCGTCGAGTCATTGATTCCATGGATCGCCAACAGGTCGACATACTCCAGGTTGAGGTTTCGCAGCGATTGATCAAACTGCGCCAGAAATTCCCGGGGATTATCGGTCGGCCCCACCTTGGTTTGAACCAGAATCTGATCCCGGTTCATCTTTGGCAACACCATTCCCATCTGAACCTCGGAGCTGCCATAACCGCGCGCCGTCTCAAAATGATTCACTCCGCATTCGAGCGCATGCCACATCGCGGATTCCAGCTTGTTCTGGACATCCTCAGGGATCTGGTGCGCTTTCAAATCCTTCCACTTGTATTGAAAACGCATTCCCCCACAGGTGATCAACGGCATGTCCAATCCGGTATTTCCAAAGCTCCTGTACTCCATCGAAAAACAACATGCTTGAAGTCACAGCCAATGCAAGAGAGCCGAGCATGTTGAGGACCATTAGGACAATGGTTGTGTATTACCGACAGAAATATGATTACTCCGATCAAATAAATGCATAGATTTAGCACACTCGGAGTATTCGCCATAGCGTGCGGGACGATCCGAAGCAGTTCACAACAAAAAATCATCAGAAATTGGTGAAATCACCCATCTTCGGCGACCTTGAATTGAAATGATGCGTTTTGTCACCTTCATTTAAAACCATTGAGCTATGATTCATCCAGAATTCGAATCGCCGTTTGTATCGGGGTACTATTGATCGCATCGCTGATCATCCTGCAAATGGATAAGCCACCGGCGGAAGCGGAAGGCATCGCCCCGGACCAAACCAAGGA
>JAFGAQ010000368.1 GCA_016933595.1 Opitutales bacterium
GCCTGATTGCCCGAAAGGCTTGAGTTGTTGATCGTGAGTTCGGTGTCGAAAACAAAGACCCCACCCCCATCGCTATCCGCTTCGTTGTCCTGAATGGTGGAAGCGAGAATGGTGATAATCGATTCTGAGCCGTAGATTGCTCCACCATACAAGTCGGAAATATTCGACTCGAAGCGGGTCCGCTCAATGACTGCCGAGCTGCCGCTGCTCAGACCAATCCCGCCTCCGTAAGCATCGCTTTCGTTCCCAGTGATCAAGCTATCCGATACCGCGAGGGTTGCGTTGAACAGGCCAATCCCACCTCCGAGCCCGAATGCGGTGATGTTGGATGACAGAGTCGAGTTACTGATGGTGAGGGTGCCGGTTGAATGATAGATTCCCCCACCCGAACCGGAGCTGTTGTTTGCCGTGATTGTCGAGGCGTCGATGGTGAGGGTATCGGAGTTGTAGATCCCACCTCCCAGAAGCAAGGATTGATTTCCGTTTATCATGGTTCCACTTTGGATGACCATCGATGTTTCGCTGGAAATACCTCCACCCCAGTTCGCGGTGTTGTTGGATAAGGTGCAATTGTTCAGGGTGGCAAATCCTTCGTTATGGAGGGCCCCTCCATATGATTCCGCAACGTTGTTCAAAAGCGAGCAGTTGGTCAATGTGAGGGATGGCGAACTGTTGAAAATCCCTCCACCCAGGCCGCTTGTTGTCGCCAATGCGGCATCTCCACCGCTGATGGTGAGATCGGATACGCTGGTGGATCCGGAGTAAACCGCAAGGATTCTAAATGCGGTCGGCGAGGCCGGATCCCGGCTGAGGGTGAATCCCCCTCCTTGGATGCTCAGAGTCGCAGAGGGTGGTGCGATGGGAGTCAGCGCACTGGTTAAGGCGATGTTGGCTGTGAGTGTGATGGACGTGATGGTGCCGGAGTTGGCAGCCACGATCGCAGCCTCCATCTCTGTCTGATTCGATACATTGACGTTTTGGGCGTTCAGAGCCCCAAGGGAGAACAGCCATGGCAAAATGAGTGCCAGTGATTGAGGAATCCGGAAACAGTGGTGCGTTTTCATAGGTGAGAATGGGTTTGTTAGGAATCACCGGAGGAGAAGATTCTCATGAGCATTCTCTCAGGTGAAGATTAGCAACCGTAATGACGGCGATTAGCAATAGTTTATTCACGGGATTTTCATGAAGTCCGAAGCAATGCCGCATCGACGCCCATATTCTGCTTCGTGGTTAACCTCCTTCAAACCTTGTGGCGAGGCACGAGCCATTCGACGAAGCTCATGATCAAGCCCATCCAGCGAGACCGGAAGGGTTGAGCGATGTTAAATACAAAGAGATTATTTACATCGCCCTGTGGGCTTACGCCCTTCGCCTGTGGCTCCTGGCACAGACGTCCCTCGACTCCGCTCGGGGCAACATACTTTTAATGCTAAATCTGTTGTTTTGCGCCAGCAAAACGTATGTGGCCCGAAGGGCTTATAGCGAGCACCGCGAGCGATGTTAAATCTCTTTGATTCAC
>JAFGAQ010000369.1 GCA_016933595.1 Opitutales bacterium
ATGCCCGCTCGACTGTGCTTCAAAATCCCTGAAACTTGCCGGATTCACCACTTTTCTTCATATTCGGGTCACCGACCTCGGCTTCGTTAAGGGCAGAAGCGATGCTTCGGAATCGTCAATCCGTAGAGTCGCAGATGCTGCTTGGGCAATCGTAACGACTCCCCCAACATCCAACAATTGACCACACCATCATTCGAACTCTCAGCCTTGATCCCATGAAAAAAACACCCGTTCTAATCACTACAATTTTGCTCGGTTTTGCTTGCTGGCTCGGCGCCACCGAATCCATACCGGCGACTGCCCCGAATGACAACTCCGCTTCAACTGCGAAGGCCTCCATTCCCCGGCTTGTGGATTTGGGAGCCGAGAAGTGTATCCCCTGCAAGATGATGAAGCCGATTCTGGATGAACTCACCGAAAACTACGCGGATCAATTCGAAGTGGTTTTCATTGATGTCTGGAAAAACCGCGAAGCGGGATCCTCCTACGGCATCCGCATGATTCCAACCCAGATCTTCTTCGACGCCACCGGCAAAGAACTCAGCCGCCACGAGGGCTTCATGGCGAAAAAAGACATCCTCGCGATGTGGAAAAAACACGGTATCACCATCAACGACCCATCTCCTCAGTCTGAATGAAAGGCCTCGAGTCCGTATTCATATCGCTCACCGATGCGCTGATGGGTGCTCCCATGCTGGCGCTGAGTGCGGCTTTTGCCTGGGGCATCTTGAGTATCATCCTGAGCCCTTGCCATCTCGCGAGCATCCCGCTGATCGTGGCTTACCTTCAAGGTGGGCAAAAACTGTCGACCGCACGCGCCACGGGCCTCTCGACGCTCTTCGCGGTGGGCATCCTGATATCGATCATCCTTGTCGGAGCCGCAACAGCAGCCGCCGGGAGGATGATGGGGGATGTCGGTCCATGGGGAATCTACGCGGTGGCACTGGTATTTTTCCTCTTCGGACTACACCTGCTAGGATGGCTACCCTTGCCGGAAAACTGGATCCCCAAGCCCACCCAAACCCGCGGTGGGCCGCTTGGCGCACTGGGCTTCGGTCTGGCCTTTGGGATCGCACTCGGCCCTTGCACCTTCGCCTTCATGGCCCCGGTTCTTGGGCTCACATTCGGGCTGGCTGGCTCTCAGCCCATCTTCGCTTTTTCTCTGGCCACGCTATTCGCGCTCGGGCATTGCTTTGTCATCACCCTCGCGGGGGTATCCAGCACATGGGTGCAACGATGGCTCAACTGGCAAAATGAAGGACCCTCCGGCAAATGGATGCGGCGCTGCTGCGGTCTGCTCGTCCTGCTCGGAGGGGTCTACCTCGTAACAACTGCATAACTCCGAAAGCACAATCCCTCCATCTTATCTGCAACAGCGCAGGACCACCGGCCCCTAAGCCCGGAGGAGCCAGTAATGGCGCTCCGTGGTTCCATTTGTCCAATCTTCAATTCTGTTTGTTCTGCCCGGAAGCCCAACCCTAAGACCGCCAGAAATCGGGACTCCAAAAGGCCCTCCAGACCTTCACAGGCCATCTACATCGGTGTTCATCGGAGTGATCTGTGGTCAAACAAAGAAATACTAACCACTTTTCGAGCGCAGCGACGATCAACCAAAGGGCGAAGCAAATTTCGCAGATGGACAAAGATTGGAAAGACACTTCTAACCTTCGTGTCCTTCGCGCTCTTTGTGGTTAAGATTCTTCTCTTCAAACCTGCAGCCCCTCGACTTGGGCTTCGGGCATCGTCGCCCGCACAGCGGATCCTTCCATCATAGCGGGAGCATCCTGCTCGCGCTCATTTTGCCGCAATCGAATATCATAGAAGAGGAACCTCGAACCGCACGAAAAACGCGAAAATAGAGAGGGTTGGTTTAGCCACACAGATCACAAAAACCACGAAGAAGCTGGGAATCGATTCACCACTGCGTATCCCGCAACACGGAGGAAGGCACAAGAATAGGCCCTTATTTGCGGGCATCCCACATACCCGATATCCGTGTTCATCCTCTTCATCAGTGGTTGATGTTTTCATGTCTCCACCATTCGTGAATTTCGGGAATTCCGTGGTTCCCATTCATATTCTCTTTTCCCTCTCCATGCGCCATCAGCCCTTCAATCGGGGAAGAAACTAAGGTCTTGATCCGGAGAACATAAACCTATAGCATTCAATTCATTCCG
>JAFGAQ010000056.1 GCA_016933595.1 Opitutales bacterium
AAACGGAAACCCGCGTGACGTTGATCCCTGATTTTTCCCAAGATTCACAGGATTAGGGTTGGCCAGTGTGCTGTCCGGAGGCGATGGAGAGGGCCTGCGGCTGGAAGGGAATGACCTTCAGTATTTCTTCGGCGACTTGCCGAGCTTCCTCTGTGTTGCCGGTCTCATCGAGGATCTCGGCAATCCGGACCTGGACCTCAATGTCCTGCGGTGACCTTTGCAGGACCGCATTCAAGGTATCGAGTGCCAACCCGGAACTCCCCGCTTCGGCCAATTGCAGGGACCATTCGAGGGCTAAATCGCGTGCTTGATAGGTGTTCGACATCCGGGTGACGATTGATAGGGCCTTTTCCCGGTTGTTTGTATGCCACAAGTGGATCGCATGAGTGAGGGGCTCGAGTTCTCCGATCTTTTGAATGGCGTCCAATCCCAAGGGAGTGGGTTCATAGTGTGCTTCGAAGATCTGGTTTCCAGTCAGTCGGGTGACATCCATGCCTCGTGGAGTCCATGGTCCGTTTTGTGGTGGAGCTTCCTTGATCGTGCGAACAAGAAGGTGCGACTCGGCAATGGACGGCAGGAGGTTTTGGATATACCAGGTGTCTTTGAATTGGTTGAAGATCGCCTCCGAAAGGCCCCTTTGGTTGCTCTCCACAATACGATTCAGCGTGTTTCGGGTCAATCCAAGGTGGGCATCGGTATTGAGCTTCAATTCAGCGTTCGCCCATGCCTGGAAGGAATTCTCGTCCGGGAAATGCACACGGAAAAACGTGAGGTCCGTATTTTCCCGGAAACCATCCGTACATTCAATGGCCAGCGCTCCAGTTGGGGCGATGTATTGTGCGATCATATGCCCGGGAAGGAGCCGGGCCGTACAATCGAGCCCAAGGTTGCGAGCAAGCAGGGTGTAAACCAGACTTTGGCCAACGCAATTACCCGCCCTATTGAGGAGGGTGTCCGCGAAAAGGGATGCTTCGACCCCGTTGCTGGAATAATCGAAGTGGATGCGATTGCCCAGAAAACGGTTCAGAATCGATATCTTCGAGGGGTCGTTGAAATCGGGGCCGCGCTCCCATTGACGGTTCACTTCCCGAGTGAGCACGTCGAGCAGGCGCCGGGCCTTGTCCAATGAAGCATCGGTTTGTCCCATCAGCTGGTTGATTGTGGCGTTCGCGAAAAACACGGATGGGTTGTATTGGCTGTCCGGATGGTCTCCCGTGACAAACTCCGCGAGGGAAGTCCATGGAAAAGGCTCTGGATCCGGGAGAAAGCTCAAGTCTTGCCAACCCTTCAGGGTATCGGGATCCCCCAACCATGCGGCGATGATCATCGCGTCAATGGTTCCGATGGTATCGCTTTTCTTGGATCGTGCGTTAGCAAGGTAGAGCCAAAGGGTTGAGCGAAGATCGCTCTCATGCCCTTTCAATCGATCGAATGCGAGGTCGATGGCTGTAATGGCTTCATCCGGTCGGTCCTGCAGGAGTTGTAGGCATGCAAGGGCAGTGGGATGCCATGCGTTGGAGGGGTCTATATCGATGAGTTTCCGAACAACACCAGTGGCTGCCTGGTAGTCTCTGGAGGAAAGCATGCATCTCACCAGGATCATGCCCGCCCGGACTGAGTGCTTATCATGGAAAGCTTTGCGGAGAGGTTCCATATCCGACTCCGGAGCTTGTTCCGCCCATTCCTGAGCCCGGCTTAGGCCCACACTATTGGCGATCTTCAAGATCATGTAGCGATCCACCCACCGCAGATCATCCGTGTGCTCCAGCATCTGTTCCAGAGTCCATGGAATCGCGTCCTGTTCCGAGAACAGCAGTCGCAGAAAGCTGATTTCCCGGTGGAAAGGGAGATTGGAGTCGGCTTCCATGAAGCATGTTTCCATGGCCTCATCAACCCAGGCTGCACCCTCTTTTGGAGACTCAAAACCAAGCATGCTTTGGAGAAGCCCGGCAACGGCACCCTGGTCTTTGCGTTGAAGGGCTTTTGAGACGTCGATTGGCTTCCTGCCCGACAAGTAATTGGCGAGCCTCAGGGTGACATCCAGGCGCATGCGTTCGCGATGGATGTCAATCCGGTCAGGAGCTGCCGCAAGTGCTTGATCCAGCCATGCTACTTGCGCTGTATCCGGTATGGCGGCTACATTTAGGGCTCTTTCGAATTGTGCCCAAAGGCTGCTGTTTACGGACCATCTGTTCTTGAGAATGGATCGTCTCAGCATGGATTCTGCAGCGCGGGCCTGGGCTTCGAGTTCCGTCCGCGCGAGCAACACATCGGGATCTGGATGGTCCCGGTTTGTCTCGATTCTGCGGTCGAGGGTATTCCTCCCATGGCAAATCCAGGATCGGAGCAGAAAAGCGCAGCCCGGGTGGATCCCTTGATTGTCTGGAAGAGCGGCCAAGGCCTGAACCGCTTCGGGGTATAGGAAAGGGTAGGATGCATCCGTAATCCATGCATCACAAATGGATTTGGTGCAAAGGCCCGCATGTCCAGCTTTGGCTTGGAGGTAGGCTTCCCTGAGGTGTTGTTGTGCAGATTTCCGGGCCAGCCTGGATAGTGCATCCAGAGCCTCTTGCCCAAAGCGTGAGAGTTCGGAGTATGGCCTGTTGGCCTCTTCCATCAGCTTGTAGCGCTCCCAAAGCAGATCCTCTTTGATTTCAGCGGAAACCTCTTGATGAAGGGAATCATCGTTGGCTTTCCATCGGGAATCCCAATCGGGTTCAAAAGAGTGGGCATTTATTTCGAACCCATAGCTCATATCGAAACTTGGGAATCTGATATCGGGTATTTCCCTCGTAACCGAAGCGTCCTCCGCAAGACAGGATAGCACGAGGCTGAAGGCAGGAATGAACGACAGGAGAATGTTCTTGAAATCGGGCATGATGGGTGGGGTTGAACGATTGAGGAAGAGTGAAAAGAAAGGATAGCAGGTAGGATGCCGGAAACTCTATGGATATTTCAAGGCTGTCGGCATCATCTGGATATAATAGCCGACACCCCGTCAAGGTGTCTTCGGATCCACGAAATTCGGTGATCCGGCCACGGGTTCTCGTGGTCGAACCCGGTTTGCCACAATCGTCCATTCTTGCGAATTCCCAGTTTCAGGATTCGGGAAATCCGGCAAGTTGGAGCATGGCCTTAATTCCGGACCAATCCGATCTCATGTTTCTGGAGATAGCGTCTTCGGCGGGATGCCCGCTGGTATCCGGAAACCTCAGGCATTATCCCGAAACGATTTGTCGAAATGTATCCGTGTTGTCCCCCAACGACTATGTCGACGGAACAGGGAGCCAGCGGGGTCGTGCAGCGGATGGATCGTGTCCGACGGCTGTTCGGAAATCTCAGTCTTGATTTGGTCTTGATGGTAGCTATTTTCAAGACATGG
>JAFGAQ010000370.1 GCA_016933595.1 Opitutales bacterium
AATCGAGATCTACGAAGGAACGGAAGACTTCGAACAAGCCATCAACCGCATCTGTTTCCCGAAATCCGACCGGCTCGGACCTCAATCCAGATCCGAAAGCATTTGAGAGTTTTCCCCTGCGCCACATGGGCGGGATGAGCCACTAACGTTAGCTACCAACGATCGGTAGGCTTTCCCGATCTTACTCCGGCTCAGTAATCTTCGTTCGTCTTAACGTTCAGGGATTGGGTATCAGGAGCCAGCACCTCATATTCGTAGCCAATGTAGAGATCCAAGTCCGAGACACTGCTGCGCTGCCACTGCACCCTGCCATTCAGGTTGTGCACCAATATCTGAAAACGGTTATCGAACGTGTTGAGCAAGAACTTGTAGTCCTCGGCGATCATTCCCAAAATCTTCCGGCGGTATTGCTCGGGATTCTCGACGCTCAATCCAATATCTCCGGCACTGACAATGGTACGGCCGTCCACTTTGACGTTTTTCGCGGATTTCTGGAGTTTGTCCACCACCACATCCGCATCCTGATCTGCCTTCAACGGTAGCTTCAAAAGCAGCTCACAACTCGAAGTATCCGATCTGGACGAGTAGGACGTGATGGTAACGTCTCCCAGATTTGAAAGCGTGATCGTTTTGCGTTCGAAGATGATTTTGAGGTTATCGATCTTCTTCGCATCTTCGATCATCCCGGTCAAGGTTTTCAGGATCTCACCCGACCGCATCGTCTCATCCCTCGAATCATTGACCAACGTCACTTCCAGCAATAGATTGTCTGCCCGCTTCTTCAACGTCACTGCAGGCAGCGATGACCCTGCTTCCATGACCATAAACGGAGACAAAACATACACGTCTTCGTTATCTTGAGCGAATACGGAGCTTACACATAGAGCGAACAAGATGGCAGTAGCGAGTTTCATAGGATTCTTTTTGGGGAGTGAGGTTTTTCGTATGATCAGAACGACCAATACTTCATACATCCCAATGGAACCTGATACTCAAGTCCGATTTCCAAATCGCCCATTACTGAATCGACAAACGGTGAAACGATATACTCTCTTTCCCGATCGGGAAAGAGAGTGAACCCATCACGCTCACGCACCCGGACTACTCCTCGTCCGGCTTGCGATCCATCCGCATGGTCTCATCCATATAAGAATTGATATCGCCAAAAAGCGAGCGGATCGGACGCGGCAAATGGCGCCCCGCGCAGCGCAAATGACGGTCGCCGGAGAGATGGGCCCGGAAAACTGTGTGAATCTGCTCCAATGGCAGGATCAAATCGGTGTCGATGCGCCTGAGAAGGATCATCCCAAGCCCAAAACCAACGAGGGATAAGGCCACCACACCCCATGCGCCGGCAGCTCCAAGGTGCCTCGCTGCTTCGTCAGCACGAAGCATTGCTTCGCGGTTGATCTCAGACAGGTTGAGAACCGCCTCAATCAGTGCGGTTCTGTTCTGAACCGGATCCGCTTGCAGCAAATCTTTGATCGCCGCAATAACCGCAGTCTCGCCTTCCTCCGTGATGTTGTTTTCGGCGATGGACAAAGCAGTGAGAAAAGCTTCCCTGTTTTCTCCAGCGAGGCCATCCGCGGAGGACGCCGCCAATGAGGCCAGCATCCGTTCAGACGCGTGTTGGGAGCGACCGTTGTGGTCAATGATAACCTCGATGGCCGGGGCCATACGGATGAAAGCAAAGAC
>JAFGAQ010000371.1 GCA_016933595.1 Opitutales bacterium
CCGCCTGCCGCTGCATCATCCCGATGAACATCTCCTTCTCCCCATCCTCCAGCAAGTGCTCACCCAAACAGCAACGACTCATCAGATGATAGACGCCATCCCGATTCCGAACAATTATTCTCTTCCTTTTCATAACTTCTTTTTGATCTCGAATACATCACACTACCAAACATTCGGAAATACTCAAGTAAAGGCCCTGTGTTTTTATTATCTGATTGGTTTTCGGTATTCTTTGATCAAGTCGCATGCTCTGACTGGGCCGAAGGGCACTAGCACAATTCTGTAATTGCTGTTCCTTTTCTGATCCGGACTTGAATCCTTTGACCACTTTGCAATAATCGTGATCCTTCGTGAGCGCATGGGATAGAAACCCACGTTGATCCCCATTAACATCCGAATGAAGTTATTCCCTGTCTTCATTTTCATTCATTAAACCCCGATATCCAAAATGAGCCTGTTAAATCAACCCTGCAACCGCCGCACCTTCATCAAAACTTCCGGACTCGCCGCTGGCGCCACGATGCTCAGTTCTCCATTCGCATTCGGAAAATCAGTAAAAGGTGCCAACGAAAAGCTGGTTTGCGGCGTGATCGGCGTGAACGGAATGGGTTGGGCCGATCTCGAAGCCTTTCTCAAACAGCCCAACACCGAGTGCGCCGCCCTCTGCGATGTCGATAGCCGCGTGCTCAGGAGACGGCTCGCCCAACTTGACCGCATCCATGGGATGAAGGCCAAAGGATACGAGGATTTCCGGGAAATGCTCGAAAACAAGGATCTCGACGTCATTATAATCGGCACTCCGGACCATTGGCATTGCCTTCAATTCGTTTATGCAGCGCAGGCGGGAAAACATATCTACTGCGAAAAGCCCCTCGGCAACTCAATAGGGGAAATCAACATCATGGAGGCCGCCACGAAGCGCTACAACCCGGTGGTCCAGGTCGGCCAATGGCAGCGCAGCGACCCGCATTGGAGGGATGCCATCGACTTCGTCAACACCGGCGCACTCGGCAAGATCCGCACCGTGCGCACATGGTCCTATCAGGGATGGATGAACAGCGTCCCCGTGGCTCCCGATGCCGAAGCGCCTGAAGGCGTCAACTACGACCTCTGGCTTGGACCCGCCCCCAAACGTCCCTTCAACCCCAACCGCTTCCACTTCACCTTCCGTTGGTTCTGGGACTACGCCGGTGGAATGATGACCGACTGGGGCGTCCACATCATCGATTACGGGCTCTTCGGCATGAACGCCTACGTACCCAAATCCGTGATGGCACTGGGTGGTCGCTTCGCCTACCCGGATGATGCCACTGAGACCCCCGATACGCTCCAGGCCCTTTACGAATTTGACGGGTTCACGATGCTTTGGGATCACGGCATCGGAATCAATGGTGGATACTACGGGCGCACACATGGAGTGGGTTTTGTCGGAAACAACGGCACCCTAGTCGTCGACCGGGGCGGTTGGGAGGTTATTCCCGAAGTGCGCGACAACGTTGCGCAGATGGAAAGAGTGGAACTACAGCCCACGAAAAACATGGGGCTGGACCTGCACATGGAAGATTTCATTGCCTGCATCAAGGACCGGGACCTTACGCCACGCTGTCCGGTATCGATTGCCGCAAATGTTGCCCGCGTGGCCCATCTCGGCAACATATCCTACAAGACCGGACGTCGACTCTACTGGGATGCAGAAAACACCTCCTTCATCGGTGACGCAGACGCGAACGCCTACCTCACGCCAAGCTACCGCGCTCCATGGGAGCTTCCCAAAGTATGAGATGATCACTGGACTTCGATCCTCCGGAACATGCCCACAACCCGGAGGATCAGGGACCCCGACCACCACCCCCAACCCGATCGAAACCTGCACAAGCCATGAACCTTTCTATTCCCTTCCCGAAACACGGACTGCCTATTCTCGTCGGCACAGCTTTGCTCACGCTCAGCAGCCATGGCCAGCCCGATCCACAGTGGATGGCTCACGACAGGGAACGCCCCCTCCCTCCGGTGGTCATACCAGGAACCACCGGCGACAATACTCTTCCATCCACGGCTCCCTCGGAC
>JAFGAQ010000372.1 GCA_016933595.1 Opitutales bacterium
CACTCGCAAACTGCAAACGATTACTCATACTTCGATATTCTGGTTTTATGATCCAATAGCGGACAAGACAGATTCCACATCTGATTCTACCCAAACCGGATCGATCATGGTGGTAGCCGGATGCTCCGAGAATCCATAGCGAAAGGTCTGCATCTTCGATACGAGTTGATCCACCGCCACCCGTCCGATGACATCATGCAATTGGCAGACTCCACCCCACGGCATGGTTCGCTCATCCGCATCCACGCTCACGAACCGGCAATGCTTGCCACTGATCCGCTCCATACGCTCGGTGGCCGCATCCAGGTTATTCCAATTGCTCATCAGCACGTCGAGCTGATGCTGCGAAGCCCAACGTGCCACCTTGTCAACCAGACTTCCGGGCACTTCGTTTGATCCGAAGATATAGACGGGGATCGCAGAGACCGCTGGCAACTCCATCGAGCCCAGATAATAACCCGCTGTGAAAAGATGCCGGTTCTGCTGTTCGTCCCTATCGCTCACGGCAAGCCCGATTCGAAGCGGCTGATCCTGTTTAAGGTGCTGCATCGCCAAGCGTATGGATTCGAGCTGATTGGGCACAACCGTATCGAAGGCCAATTCAGAGGGATAAAGGTCGATCTTCAAAACCGACAGGCTGCTCCAATCCATTGATATTTGGAGCGGATACTTGCGCAGGCTACCAAGAATCACGCCCCGGATACCCCGCGCCCGGATCACCTTCTCAAGTGCGGCACCATCCCGGTAGTCGCGACCAAACCAGAATACCTCCAGCTTGTATCCGAGTTCGGAAGCCCGCAAACGGGCCCCTTCCACCTGCCGGCGGTGAACATGGGATGCCTCGTATTCGGACTTGTCGTTAAGGTTGATCACAAAAGCGATAACATTTGCTCCATAGGTTCTGCCGATCTCCTTCCGGTAGGCGATAAGCGAACTCAACATCGGATCAGGGACATACCCCAATTCACGGGCCGCGCACTGCACGCGCTCGCAAGTTTCGCGGGGAATGCGGGGATGATTGCGCAAGGCCAAAGACACAGTCGACTGGTGCAGCCCCAGCTTATCTGCAATGTCTTTCATCACCACCCGGCGCTTTGAGCCCATAGTACCCATCCTCGTGCGTTGTTGGATCTAACCTATTGCTTGCGATTGCCAGCTGTCAAAGCCAGAACACGGCCGATTCGGGATCCGCCATGCGGATCAGCGATCCCGTCTTTGCATTTGACCAGAGGCTCCATTCGGCGCACCCTTCTCCTGTTTCATGCCGACAACAACCCATTTCCAACCTAAAATCCGGTTCTGTTTGGACCATTCGGCCGGCATTGGATGGGGTCACGGCGTCCGTTGCTCCACCATTGCGCATGAACTGACATCTGCGGGCTTCCATGTGGAATTGATGACAACCACGCCCGGAGCCCCGCCTGCGATTTGGGGCGCAGCATTCGAGGCCATCCACCACATCCCATCGTGGAACATAACCCAAACGTCGACGGTATGCGATGCGTGGGTGCTCGACCAATATGACCTCCGGAAAGGACATTCGTTTTACGAGACCCTTCTGAGAAACAACCAGAAGGTTATCGTGGTGGATGATTTGCCGGACCCGTGCGCAGTAGAAGGAGCCTGTGGTGTGATCAACCCGAATCCATATGCGAAACCGTCGGACTATCCCGGTATTCCATCGGCATGCGGACCGTCATTCGCGCTCATCCGGCCGGCATTCAAGACACCAGGGGCCCCACCCCAAACCGGCCGCAGTCTGCCTCCCGGGTTCATTGTCATGATTATGGGAGGCAGCGATCCAAAACACATCGCCGAACGTTGCTGGAGTTGGATTCAGCGAGGCGAGTGGGCACCACCTCTGCCAATTGTATTTGTCAACCCTCCCTTCATAATCCCTGACTCCAGTAACCATCTCACGACGGGACCATTGGACGCACCAGCGCTATCGCATCTATTCTCCCACGCACGCTGCATCATATCGGCAGCCGGAAGCACGCTCGGCGAGATTGTCTGCTGCCGTTCGCCATTTCTGGCGATCCGTGTCGCCTCCAATCAGGACCTGGCTTGCGCTTTCGCGGAAACCGTCTGGAAAATGCCGGTGATTGACGCGGACAAGCTTACCCCTCAGTCCCTCAGCATCGGGTTATCCCGAATGGACTTGGTTCCGCCAGTGGTAGGAAAGCCGATCTTCCATCCGGCAATCGATGGGGACGGTCCTGCCCGGGCCGCCGGATTCATCATCCGATTGGCAAGCCAAGTCTTGCGCTGAATCCGGGATTTTGTCGGAATCACGGCGCCAAAATATTCCATGAGCCAAAGCAACACATATGATCTCGATCTCCCGCAATGGATCGAAACCCTCAAAAAATGGCAACAACCGGCTTTCCGGGCCAAGCAGATTTGGAATGGGCTTTACAAACAGTATTGGAATCAGGCGGATCAATTCCTCCAACTTCCAGCGCCTCTCCGGAAACAGCTCGCGGATTCATTCGATTTCAAAGTAATCGAGCCTGTCCTCACCTTGGACTCCAGCGATGGGCAAACCCGTAAAACCCTCTTCCGCCTATACGATGGCCGTCAAATCGAAGCCGTGCTCATGCGATACGACGACCGTCGGACGTTGTGCATTTCCACGCAAGTGGGCTGTGCGATGGGATGCACCTTTTGCGCGACCGGGCAAATGGGATTCAAGCGGCACCTCAGCAGCGGAGAGATCATCGCACAGGTGATGCACTATGCGCGGCTCTTGCGGGAAACAAACGAGCAAGTCACCAATGTCGTGGTCATGGGAATGGGAGAGCCCTTCCACAACTACGATAATACGCTCGCTGCGATCGACCGTCTCAACCATCCGGATGGGTGTAATATGGGTGCGCGACGCTTCACGATCTCGACCTCCGGCCTGATTCCCGCCATCCGGCGGTTTGCATCCGAGAAACGGCAGATCAATTTGGCCATATCCCTCCATGCCTCCGGGGACGAAGCCAGAAGTGCGGTTATGCCGGTCAACCGTCGGTATCCGATCGCGGATCTCGTTGCGGCATGCCGGGACTACGTCACTGAAACCGGCCGCCGGATCACCTTCGAATGGGCCCTGATCCACGGGGTGAATGACACCCCTGCGGAAGCCGCCAAGCTTGCTGGACTGCTGAAAGGTCTGCTGTGCCATGTGAATGCCATTCCGCTCAATCCCACGGAAGGGT
Source organism: Opitutales bacterium (assembly GCA_016933595.1). Classification (GTDB taxonomy): domain Bacteria; phylum Verrucomicrobiota; class Verrucomicrobiia; order Opitutales; family JAFGAQ01; genus JAFGAQ01. The sequence continues at coordinate 3,207 of JAFGAQ010000372.1, forward strand.
TCGACGGCAAATCAACCACGCAGACCAGAGCGGAGGCATTCCGTCAGATCCTCGAGAACGCAGGAATCCCGTGCACCATCCGGATCCGGCGCGGAATAGACATTCAGGCCGGCTGCGGACAACTCGCCACCCAAGCGGAAAAAGAACAATCTTCCGGCTGATTTTTGCAGGATCCCCCTCATTCAACTGTCGGAAAGCGGACAACTTCGCTTGCTGACTTCCAGGTTCCCATTGTGGGGTTGATCCCTTTTGAAAATCTGTCTATCTTCGGTTTTCTGTATGATCAGTATTCGCATCCCCAAACCTGGCCCCGATTTTGACAATGCGACGATCACCTCCTGGGAAAAATCCGAAGGTGACCGGATCCGGGTGGGAGATGTCATCGCCATCATCAAGACCTCCATCGGATCCTTCAGAGTAACGGCTGAAGAAGAAGGAACCCTCGCCAGCATCATACAAAAAGCGGCATCCACGATTGATTTTGAAAACCCCATTGCCATGTTGGCGCAGGACAACAAGCCTGTGGAGGCCAGCATGGAGCCCGAGGCATCCTCGCATCCCGACAAGGCGGAACCGCCAAGCACTGCATCTGAAACCGAGCCTCAATCGGCGGATGAGCAAAGCGCTTCCACTGAAACATCCATCCCCGCCGAACCCGGGACTCCACCTCCTCCATCGGCAGAGTCAACCGCCGTTCAAATTGGAAATCCGGATCAGGATGCTGATCAACCCCGGGAAGAAGCACCTCAACCCACTCAGGAATCCAAGCCAGAACGGGAAAAACAGGCTAAGTCAAAGCATGCTTCCTCCGATAAGCCGCATGGGGTCAAAGTTTCCCCGGCTGCACGCAGTCTTGCGGAAAAATTCGGAGTCGATCTGAGTATCATCAAGGGAACCGGAGAAGATGGTCGTATCCTTTACATTGATGTTGAGGACTACCTGAGCAGCCATCCCGATGCGCCTGAGCCTGTGTCAGTCGAAAAACCTCAGGATTCGACCCCGATTGAACCGGAGGCACTGCCACAACCCGAGGAATCCCTCCAACAAGCAACAGAACCTTCCGACGGACAACCGGAACCTCCAATTGAAAACGAGGAGTCGGCAACACCTCCGGCACAGGAAGCCAAACCGGAGGAATCCGTTTCCCAACAAACGGAGACGATTGCCGAACCGGAATCCCCCGAAGCCGCGACTCCTGCACCTGAATCAGTTGGACAAACCGATTCGGATGAGCCCGTTCAGGAAGAGACTGAGCCTCCCGAACAACAGACTACTGAAGAAGCCGAGGCTGCAGGGGAGCCTCAAACTACGGTGGAATCTTATGAGCCCGCACAGAAGGCAGGCGGCACAGACACCGAGCCAACAGGCGGACCCTCGACATCCGACACCGTCACAATTGAGTCGGAAATGGTTTCGATGCCGGACAACGAAGCGTCATCCGAACCTGCTGAGAATGCGACGGTATCGGTCTTCAGTGACCTTGCAATCGAGCCTCCATTCACTCCAAAACCACCGAGTGAAGATGTTCCATGGTATGCGGGACGGGGATTGTCAGAGATTCTGTCCGAATTGCTTTCGACTCCCATCAGTCCAAATCAGGGAGACGTTGCAGACCTGTTTTTCCTCTCGAAAGACGGGGATGAAGTCACGATTCCATTCACCACCCTGAAGCGATCCTACGCGGACCTGCAGGTTGAAAGCATCCATAACAAACCAAGGCTCCACCTGTTCGCCGAGATCGACTTCAGCGATGCACTCCGCTGGATGGCGAAATACAACGAAAAAAACATGGTGGAGGTCTGCGCAACCGACATGCTGATGAAAGTATGCGGTTATGTCCTCACGCTCATGCCGGAAATGAATTCCCATGTGCAACAGGACAGCCTGGTCCTCAAACGTTCCATCAATATCGGCATTGTCACATCGCTCGACGAAGGGGTGGTCATTCCTGTTGTATCCAATGTGGGACGACTCCCATTCCTCCAGATGGTGGAAACCGTCCGCAAAAACTTGTCCATGGCCACCAAATCCAAGCTGGTGGTGGATGACGACCCCACCTTCACCCTCTTTGATCTTGGCGCATTTGGAGTGAGCTCATTCATCCCCCTGATCCTGCCCCCTCAGTCCTGTTGCCTTGCCGTTGGGTGCCTCCAAAAAAAGGTGGCCGTCGTCAACGATGCGCTCGCGATCCGCAACATGATTCAGGTGACCTTGGCATGTGATCCACGGGGGATTGATGGAGTAACGGCCGCACGGTTCCTGAACAAGCTCAAACACGAGATTGAGTCGGTTCGAACGGACACCGATCCTGACTGGCTCGGAGGTGATCCGGGA
>JAFGAQ010000373.1 GCA_016933595.1 Opitutales bacterium
CGATGGCCGAGGCCTATGATTGAACATAATAGCTTTACAGTCAAGCCGGTTTGGGGATGTTGAGTGTGTAAGTTATTAATCTCCATGAACATATGTCTATGTTGATCAGGATTCCGGTCATGCTTGACGCAGTTGCTTTCTGCTTTGGATGATAGAGGGTGTAAGTCTGAGTCATTTTTCACCCCGATTCCCATTTATGAAAAAATCGCTTCTCACCCTAACCCTTGGTTTCAGTGCCATTTGGTGCTCGCTTGCAGGGGCGCCAGCGACCGGTTTGGAAGTCCGTTTGGAACCTTCCGATGCGCGTCCGATCCATCCATTCATCTATGGTCAATTTGTCGAGCACATGGGCCGTTGCATCTACGGGGGCATCTGGGCTGAGATGCTCGAGGACAGGAAATTCTGCTTTCCGGTGACCCCTGACTACAATCCCTACGGGAACCAGGTCTTGTCGGATCCGGATTTTCCGGGAGTGATCGATGCCACGGAGTTCCCGGTGGTGTCGGCGTCCCCTTGGGAGATCATCGGGGAGGTGGGCGGCCTGGAGATGGTCACGCAGGACCGTTTTGTGGGGCAGCATACTCCAAAGATTGTGGCGGGTACAGGCATTCGCCAAAACGATCTGGGGGTTCGCGAGGGCATGAATTACCCCGGTTACCTTTGGGCAAAGGCGGTGAATGGACCTGCCGAGGTGGAGGTGCGGCTTGTGATGGGTGATGAGCCAGATGCACCTTTTGTCTCGAAGCGGATCCGAATTGCGGGTCCGGACTACACGAAAGCCTCCTTCGAGTTTGTTTCGGAAAAATCCATTCAGATGGGGGCGTCACTGGAAATCAAGGTGATCGAGGGGGACATTTTGCTGGGAACGGTTTCGCTTATGCCGGGAGATAACATCAATGGGATGCGCGCCGATACGATTGAATTGCTACGCCAGTTGAATGCTCCGGTCTACCGCTGGCCGGGCGGAAACTTTGTCAGCGGTTACAATTGGCGTGATGGCATCGGGGACCGGGATCGTCGGCCCCCACGCCGCAATCCCGCGTGGACCGGTGTGGAGCACAACGATTTTGGGACCGATGAGTTCATTGCTTTTTGCCGCTTGATTGGAGCGGAACCGATGATTGCGGCCAATACCGGGTTCGGGGATTCCTACTCTGCCGCACAATGGGTGGAATACACCAACGGGGATGCTGGTTCCACGATTGGTGGGGGATGGCGTGCGGCGAATGGTTCGCAGGAGCCATATGGCGTGAAGTATTGGTGTGTGGGCAATGAAATGTGGGGTAACTGGCAGCTGGGACATATGCAGCTTCATCACTATGTATTGAAACACAATGAGTTTGCCGATGCCATGCGCAATGCTGACTCCAACTTGGTGCTGATCGCATCCGGCGACTTGGAAAGGGTGAACCATGAAACCGATCCTGTTCAGTCCAAGAGCGGAATGCCATGGACCGAGGGTATGCTCAGGAACAGCTCGGATCACATGGACTTGATCTCGGAGCATTTCTATGTGGGACGCACGCCCTGGTCCGAGACCGGTCGGGTCCCCGCAGCTGAGCATATGGAGAGTATGCGTAATGCCATTCGGGGCAAAGTAGACGGGCATCGTGCGCTTCAGCCGCGTCTTGAGCACTTGGCTGGACGTTTTGTTCCGATTGCCATGACCGAGTGGAACTACTGGCACAGGGAATATCGCTATGGGGAGTTGGGCTGCATTTATGATCTCACGGATGGTCTTGGCGTGGCGGCAGGATTGCATGAGTTTTTCCGCCACACCGATCTGATCGAAATGGCCCTGTACGCCCAGACGGTTAACGTGATTGGAGCGATCAAGACCACCCGGATTGCTGCGGAAATGGAAACCACCGGCTTGGCGCTGACAATGTA
>JAFGAQ010000374.1 GCA_016933595.1 Opitutales bacterium
CCCGGGTTTCTTCTGCGAAAAGTCCAATCGTGTTTCCGGCAGATCGGGGTTGGTGGGTTTTTCCCATGTCCAGTGTTCGGAGGTCAACATTGCGGAGGATTAGATCCCATCGGACCCCGTTCGGGCTGTAGTAGGCGTTGAGAAGATGGCCGTTCCGTTCCAATTTGAGCCAGATGGAATCTCCAAAAGGATTGTCAATTTCGAATCGGTCTCCGAATAGGTTCACTCCAATATTCCTTCCATCTGAGAAGCCGCTGTAGAGCTCGATTGCCTGCGAGCCATCCGGATTTGTCAGGCTGATCCCGCCGCGTTGACCCGGGGCATCGGCTTGCAGCGAAACCAGCGTTGCCACGGAATAGGATGTTTCAGTTTCGCGTTGAAGAATGTGGGTTTTCCCATTTGTGGCGTCCATGAAGAGCCATCCTTCTTTTTCGGACAGGCTGATGCGGTCGGCATCGGATGTGCTTTGGAAATACCAGTGTGGACCCGGTTGTCCGGTTTCGAACCAGTCGGACCGGGTGCTCCTGCGAGGAATCCCAGTGCTCATGAGGCTCGGTCCGGGCGTTGGATGAAGGGTCGGCGCGGAAATGAGCGGCATCCCGTCATGACTCCATGTGATGCTGTGGAGTAAACCCTGCCGCCCGAACCCGCTCCAGTCATCCAGATGGTTGATCCGGAAACTGTGTGAAAGTGTCCACCATGATCCATCCTTGACCTGCACGGGGGCTGTCATGTGGGTGGATAGACGGAACTGCACTTCCGGTTCGGAGATTGGTTCAACGCACGCCCCGAGGCTCTGCCAGTTTCCGGGTGAGGCGGTGAGGTTGCGGGTACGCAGAGCATGTTGGACTCCTGATCCGCCAGCAGTTGTGAAGTAGTAATACCAGCCGTCTTTTTTGATCAACACAGGGCTGGCTTTCCCATTCCATGCCGGGTTACCGAGCATCCAGTCGAGGTCTAGGCGCTTATTGGTGGGATGACCGTCAGTTCCGAGCATGTGGATGCGGTTGCTCGAAACGCTTCTTGAAAGCAGATAGGGGGTCCCATCGTCATCCACGAACACCGATATATCCGTGCCGCCTGACGAAGGGGTTTCGATACCGCCGATGTGGATGGGATCCGACCACGGTCCCATAGGACTTTCGGCAGTGCACGCGAAGATGGCGGGATGGCTCAGATTTGAGAAATAGAAGCGGAAGGATCCGTGAAAACGGGTGAGCAC
>JAFGAQ010000375.1 GCA_016933595.1 Opitutales bacterium
ATTTCGCTCGGCATGAAGCAGGTCTCCGACGATCCATGGCTCGACATCGAGAAGTACTTCAAGATGGGCGATGTGGTCAATGGCCGTATCACCAAGATCACTTCCTATGGATTCTTCGTCCAACTCTCCCACGATATCGATGGACTGGTGCACATCAGCCAGATCAGCGAAGAGCGTGTTGAGAAGATCAAGGATCAGTACAAAGTGGGCGACGAAGTTCAGGCCCGTGTTGTTAAGATTGATCGTGATGACCGCCGTATCGGACTCAGCATCAAGGCCGCAAGCTACGACGCTGAACAGTTGGCCGCTGAAGCCGCTGCGTATGAAACCATGCGTGGTGACAGCGATCTCGCCAGCCTCGGTGACATCATGGACGAACTGAATAAGTAAGGCATTGATTTCCGACTGGGGATGGTCTTGAATCATCCCCATGGAACCATTTGAAAAGGGCAGGGTGCGTATTTGTACCTTGCCCTTTTTATTTACCATGGATGCTGCGGAAAAGCTTCGGGGAAAGAACCCGGTGGTGTTCCGTTGCTCCGATGGATTCATCAGTTTCGAATCCCGATGATGAGCAGGACTTGACATGACGGATGAGGTCGAAGGGTTTCTGAAGGATTTCTTTGAGGTCAACGGCTTCCTGGTGGGGCGAGCCGTGATGGATGCCTTGCCCCCAAAAGTAGGTCGGCTGTGTCCCTGCTTGCGTGTTCGCAACCTCCGGGACTCCGGCCGGATGGGCGGAAGCCAGGATATGCATTCTTTCCAGCGTTTTTCGGGGGATGTGGCGCGTATGACATCCGCGGTGGTGGCTGTTGCTGGTTTTGAGTTGGTGCTTGGCGGAAAGACACTGAATGCGAATGATCGAAAGTACGTTCAGGCTTTCATGAAGTCGCTCTCGGCGAAGCCAGGGTTTGTCTTTCCGTGGGAAATCGATGGCGCAGTCGGGGTTGCGTCTGCAAAGGCGGAGGAGCATTTGCTTGTGATCCCGATGCTGCCTTCGGCGGAGCCTTCCCGTGGAGATGTGATTCAAGCCTTGTCCCGGCGCGGGGTGACCGGGGTTTTTACGATGCGGACGATCCTCGACCATTTGATCCAGCGGGTGGAGCAGATCCCTGCGGAGCAGTTGTCGGCCAGCTTGCGAATACTGAGCCTGTTGAGGCAGATGGATTTGGTGAAGGGCTCGCAGCTCGATCTGTTTGGTGGATAATCTGTGATTCTGCGGGAGATCCGTTGCCCTTCCCTGGCGGCTCCGGTTTGGATTCTTTTGTTTTTCCGGAAAAGATGGAAGTTCTTCATCTTCCCTTAAGGTTCATTCGTGTATGATCAGTCCCGAATATGGATGAACCGGAGGTTGCAGAATGATCGGAACATACAGGGGAAGGGTGATTCGGACGGCGGGGCTGGTGCTTTTGCTCTTGGGGGGATGTGCCACGGTCGAGCGTGAGTCATTGAAAGAGGGCGTGAACCTCGACGTGCCGTCCGGGTGGAGCCGCCTCGAAACCGATGGAGCCGCCGCACATCCCGAAGATTTGACGGCATGGTGGACCCGATTTCACGATTCCGTGTTGACCCGTTTGGTTGAACAGAGCCTGATTTCCGGATCCGAGCCCCGTTTGGCCTTATCGAGGATGGAACAATCCCGATCCAGAAAGATGATCCAGCGCAGCTCGCTGCTGCCTTCGGTTGGCGCGGGGATGAATGGGTCCGGAAACAAGACATGGCACACCGGGCCGGAGTATTCCACTAAGAGCGATAGCTACGGGGCTTCGGTCGATGTGAGCTGGGAGGCGGACGTTTTCGGAAGGCTGGGAAAGGAATTGGATGCGGCGGATGCGGATTTCAGGGCATCGATGGAGGATTACTATGGCGTGCGGATCTCGCTCGCTGCGGAAGTCGCATCGACCTACATCTTGTATCGGATGGGTGAAGCCCAGTTGGCGAATGTGGAGGCCGCTTTGGCGATGCGGGAGCAGACCCATCAGGTGGTGCTGTGGCAGGCGCAGGCGGGAGAAGCGGACTCCATGCGCGCCGAGCAATCCCAGGTGTCGGTTGAGCAGGCGAGGTCAATGATTCCGGGTATGCGGCAGTCGCTGCTTGAAACCCGGCACACACTGGCTCTGCTGTGCGGAATGCGCGCCGAGGAGGTCACTGCACTGTTGCAGGATGGTGCGGAGCTTCCGGTGGTTCCACGGGCGGTTGCCATGGGTATCCCGTGGGAAACACTGCGGCAGCGGCCGGACATCCGCTCTGCCGAGATCCGTCTGGAGGCCTCTATGGCAAGGCTGGATGCCACGGAGCGCGGGCGTTATCCGTCTCTTTCGCTGAGTGGCAGTGTCGGGGTCGAATCATGGGACATCGCGGACATATTTGCTCCGGAGAAGATCATTTCGAGTATTGCCGCGCGCATGGTGGCCTCCGTTTGGGATGGCGGGCGCACAGAGGCGGGGATACGGATCGAGGGCGAGAATGTGCGGCAGGCTTGGATCAACTACGAGCATTCGGTGCGCAAGGCTTTGAGTGAGGTTGAGAATGCATTGGGTTCCATTCGCGCTTCCCGCGAGAAATTGAATGTCCTGGCCCGTGCGGTCGCGTCTGGTCGTGAATCCACCCGTCTGGCACGCATCCAGTATGAGGTCGGAAACATTGACCTCACAACCATGCTGGATGCGGAGCGAACCCTTCTCGGACTGGAGCAGGATTATATTGTGACCCGTGCCGAGGAGATTCGCTCGCATATTCAACTTTACAAAAGCATGGGTGGGGGCTGGTCCGCTCTACCGTGAATCTCTTTCATTAATCTTATTGGGTGGTAAACCATGGAAAAGAAATCAAAAAGCAGCCCGGCTTCGTCCGATTTGGCAAAGGTCATTCAGAGTGGTCACGCGAAACACCATTCGAAGGTCTACATTGTGGTGATTGTCCTGATCCTGTTGGCGGGATTCGGGATATGGC
>JAFGAQ010000376.1 GCA_016933595.1 Opitutales bacterium
AACAATCCATCCAGCCGACGTCACATCGTGAGCGCATGGAATGTGGCCGAAATCGACCAAATGGCATTGCCCCCTTGCCACGTCCTGTTCCAATTCTACGTTGCTGAGGGTCGACTGAGTTGCCAACTCTATCAGCGGAGTGCGGATCTATTCCTTGGGGTACCGTTCAACATTGCTTCCTATGCGCTACTGACCCTCATGATGGCGCAGGTTTGCAACCTGAAACCCGGAGATTTCGTGCATACTTTTGGAGATCTCCACCTTTATCTCAATCATCTCGAACAGGTTAAAACGCAACTGTCCAGAGAACCGAGAGCCTTACCTCTGATGAGAATCAATCCAGAGATCCGCTCAATCGATGCATTCCGCTATGAGGACTTTTCGCTCGAAGGCTACGACCCGCATCCGAGGATCGCCGCACCGATAGCGGTTTAGTTATCCTCAATACTGGCGGAATCGAGGTGCTCCGCGAAAATCACCTTTCCAGCCGAAGACGGCACAATACTGGTGATTTCCACTTCAACTGTGCTGCCGATCAGTTTGCGCCCATGGTTGACTACAACCATTGAGCCATCCCGCAAATAACCTACTGCCTGATGGTTGTCTTTTCCCTCACGGATCAGTTCCACCCTAATACTTTGGCCAATATCCACATCCGGAAGGAGAGCCTGTGAAAGCTCATTCAGGTTCAACCAATCCACGCCGCGGAATTGAGCCATCTGAGCCAGATTATAGTCGGTCGTGAGCAGCCTCGCCCGCATGTTCTTGGCCAGAAAAACCAGCTTCTCGTCTACCCGCTCACCAGCTCCCAGATCCACCTCATGAATCCTCAAGTCGAGGTGGGTCATCAGCTTCAGCTCGTTCAGAACTTTCAGCCCCTTCCGTCCCCGTTGCCTTCTCCGGGGATCGCCGGAGTCGGCCACCCGGTGTAATTCCTGGAGAACAAAGGATGGAATCACCAGTCCGTACGTCAGCCATCTGGCCCGACAAATCGACTCCACTCTCCCATCAATAAGCGC
>JAFGAQ010000377.1 GCA_016933595.1 Opitutales bacterium
CGCTTTTGAACCCGATTGGGTTTGCCATTTCAATCTCGCGGGAATGAGTCCATCCCTCATGACGGTAGCCCCCCTTCATGACGTTCCACAAGTGTGCTGGATTGAAGACACCTGGCTACGCGCCATCCCAACCCATGGGGGCGCCATCCTCAACCCATGGTTCCAAATCCACAACGCCATGCCTAAGACCCGTCTGGCCATCCTTGCTCCCCTCATCCGGCCATGGCTCCCAACCAAAGCACCAGTCGGCCGCTCGATTCGGCTCAAGGAACCGATTCAAATGCAGCTTGGTCTCTTTGTTTCGCACTATCAGGAGTGGCAAAACCGCACTACCGCCGTCTCATTCAAACGACGCTCGATCCTGCCGGCAGGGATCCCTCTACCCTCGACCCGCCACGCCATCCAACCGATCCCTGCAGGAGAGCCCATCCGGTTGCTCTACGCAGGTGCACTTACACCGGATCGGGGGATTCCCGTGCTTTGGGAGGCACTCGAGTCCATGACCGAATCCGAACGCAACGGATTCAAGCTGACTCTGGCCGGCAAAGCTCCGAATGAATGGGCCAGAAACTTCTGGGAGTCATTCCGCAGATCCACGGCACAATCCCCGGTCTGGAACATCACGGATGTGATTGGCCATATCAGCCACGACGCAATGCGGGATTTGTTGGGACGCCACGATATCCTTGTATTCCCAAGCCAACGCGAGGAGGGTCGGCCACTCATCTTGCAAGAGGCCATGGCAAACGGTTGCTATGTCATTGCTTCAGGCAGCGGAGGCTCCGCCGAGCTATGCATGGAAGCCGGATTGCCCACCTATCCCGCGAACTCCCCCTCTGCTTTGAAGGCTGCATTGCTGCGTCAACGGATCAGTCCAAGCGTGCTCCTGGAGGAACGCAAGCGCCTCCTCGAATTCGCCCATCAGTCGTTTGCAATGGCAACCACCGCCACCGCATTTCTGAACGCAATCGATCAGATCCCCTGAGCTACCACACCCCGAATGGAACCGATACGCATATCCTGCGACGCTTGGATCTTCCGTTATCAGAAACTCGGAGGGATCAATACTTACTTCCGCAAGCTCATCGAACACACCTCGCGCCTAGGTTGCCGATGGACCATCAATGGCGACCACCAAACGATCCATCCGACTCCTGAGTTTTCATCTGTGAAGTTCACGAGAAACCACCAGTTTGGACTTGGCCCAAAGGCGGACTATCAGCTCAATCGCGCACGACAATACGTCCGGGATCGCTGCGCAACCGACCTGTACCATCCGAGCTACTACGACTGGATTGCGATGTCCGATGCGCGCATCCTCTCCAAACCCCTCCTCGTAACCGTCCATGACTGCATCCATGAACGTTTTCCGGAATGGCAACAGAAGGATCCACACTGCATTCCGGCAAAAACCCGGATGCTCCACATCGCCGATCAGATTGTGTGCATCTCCCAATACACGGCAGATGATCTCGTTCATTTCTATCCATGGACAAAAGACCGAATCCGGGTAATTCTTTCGGGCACGGATCTCCGACCTCCACCGGGTGCGGCACAACCCCGACTGGACTACTTTCTCTACATGGGAACAAGAAAGGGCTACAAAAACTTCGATACCCTGTTGGATGCACTCGCCCAAGCCCACGAGCTCGGCAAACCCCTTCGGCTGAAAGTGGTTGGCCCTGAACCCGATTCCACTGACCTCGCAAACGCGAAGACTGCGGGAATTGCGGATGCCATCGAATGGCTTGGCTTCGTTCCGGATGATCAACTTCCCGACCTTTACCACCATTCTATCGCACTGGTCTATCCCAGTCTCTACGAAGGGTTTGGACTGCCCGCACTCGATGCCATGGCCTGCGGCTCAACTGTGATCGCTCATAAGGGTTCCTGTCTACCGGAAGTGGTCGGCGATGGAGGACTGCTTGTGGACGCATCTGATCCCGCCCAAATAAGGGACGCCATGATCTCGCTTTCGGAAGACCCGCATACGAGATCGGACCTTCTGAACCGGGCAAAGCAACGCGCATCTTCACTTTCGTGGGACGCCACCGCTCACCACTACCTCCACACTTACCGATCCCTGATCTGATCCTCCGAACCTGAATCATGAGTTCACCCGTTCCATCGGAATCGCCCCGGGTAAGTATCTGCCTGCCTAACTTGAATCAGCGTGTCTTTCTTCCGGAGCGGATCGATAGCATCCTCGGGCAAAGCTTCACCGATTGGGAGTTGATCGTTGCCGACAGTTTTTCGACGGACGGTTCATGGGAATACCTGCAGGAAAGATTGGGAAAGGATCCGAGGTGCACACTCTTCCAGCTCCCTCCCGGTCTCTACGACGCATGGAATGCCTGCCTTCGCAAATGCACCGGAGAATCCATCTACATCGCACCAGCGGACGACACCATGAGCCGCGACTGCCTGCAATGCATGGTGGAGGCATTGGATGAACATCCCGATTGCGATATTGCCCATTGCAACCTGACTGTGATCGATGCCGCCGGGCACCCCATCGATGGGTTCTATCGCGAGAAATGTGACGTCGCCCGCTACTTTGGAGGTATTCTGGACCAGACACACATTCGCAAAGCGCCTCACGATGGGCTGCTCCACTACCTCGGAAGCAGCGTCTATGTGTCGCTCACCCAACTCCTCATCCGGAAGTCCCTTATCGACCGCATC
>JAFGAQ010000378.1 GCA_016933595.1 Opitutales bacterium
TCGCAAAACCCCGGTTTCCAAACCCGACTCATCCGCAACCATGCCCTCAACTAAAAGGACAACCTTGTGCAATGGCCCGTCCGGAGTCGCAGCATGGGTTGACATGTAGCCAATCTCGACTGGGGCGCCAACATCCGCAGAATCGGGCACCGACAGATACAGCTCAGCCCGCACCATGCCAAAGGCGAACCCGCAAAACAAAACCGCCGCAAGCCGGATCCACCGGCTGATATTCGAAGTATTGGGAAACCGTTTCATGGAAGGACAGTATCAGGATGGGGAGATCGAAACGTTTTGGAAAGCCTATTCACTGGAATCCTCAACTGGAACGCGCCTCCGGGTGCTCCCACCCGGAGTCAGCAGAACGGGATTCTGGAACAAAGCGTTGTTTCCAAGCCCGCCAAACTCCTGTTTAATTGGTCCGCCCCCTGGTCCGATGAGATTGGCCGTCACGAATATGATCAGGTTTCGTTTTCGCGTCGCCTGTCCCTCCGAGCGGAAGACCCGTCCGATGAACGGAATGTCTCCGAGCAAGGGAACCTTGTCGTCGATGACCTGGGTTTCCTCCCGGGTGAGCCCGCCAATCACCACTGTGGCCCCATCATAGATGGTGACTTCGGTCCGGACGCTGCGGGTTGAGAAAATTGGTTGATAAAACCCGGACGGAACCGTCGCTGAAAGGTCTCCAGAGATCGCGACGGAAGGCCCGCCATACTCCACGAATCCCTCAAACTCTGTCACCTTCGGCTCCAACAGAAGGCTGATGTTGTCATCATCCTCAACCGTCGGGGTAACCTGCATTTCGACCCCGATGTTGCGTTTGCTGAAATCCCGCGGTGTTCCAGCGGTAATCGCAACCGCACCAACCCCGTCGCCACTCATCGAATTGGCGGTTGCCCGGGACACCTGAGCCTGCATATCCCCATAGCTCTGGGGGTAAATCAGTTCCTGTGCCACCGTTATGCTTGCCGTTTTTCCCGAGAGAACCGTCAAACGTGGAGCACTGAGCAAATCGCTTCCCTCCTTCCTCGAAAGGGCCCGGAGAATCACGTTCAACTCCGAATTTCCGATAATCCCGACGGAGTCCAGGATACCGCCTGCCACATCCTGAGCAAAACTCAGGGCCTGAGGAATCACCGGTGGCTTGAAAGGGACTTCAAGGTTTCTTCCCGGGCTGGTGATCGACACCGTCTTGAGTTCCTGATTGATCGCGAATGCGTCGGCAAGTGTCCGGTTGGAAGGCGCAGACGACAATCCGGAACGGTATTCCATAACGGGCTTGCCATCCGATCGCATCAGTGGATTGCCGTTGGGATCGAACATCTGGGTTCCATCCGCATTCCATTTCCAATGCAGGCCGAGTTCATCCAGATCCTCCTGCTCCACCTCGAGAAACTTCGCCTCGATCTCCACTTGTCTTGTCTTATCGTAGCGCCGCAGTATGCTTCGCATCCGTTCCAAATTCCGCGCAGTCTGGGTCGCGATCAGCTGGGTCCCGTCAAAAGCCAGACTGGCTCCGCGCACTCCTGCAAAATCCACACCGGCCCGCTGGAAAAAGCTTTTTAGCGCGAGCTCTTCCTCTCCAACCGATCCTCCCTCCGACGCCCCGTTGCCGGTACTTGTTTCAAATGGATTGGCATAGGAAGGCTCATTGAGCGATGCCCCTGCCTTTCCACCGACCAACCGGATCACTGTTGCGCGGGACACCGGAAAAAACTCGGTCAGCACATTAGCCGCTCCATCCGGACCATCCGAAGGCTGAACCACAATGGCGTCCTCAACAATATCATACTGAAAATTCACCTGCTGGCTCACAAACTGGAGGATCTTTTCAAGAGACAGGTTTCGGAGGCTGATGCTGACCTTTGGATCGGTCCGCGTATTTGGATCATACAACGGAATAATATTCACCCCTCTGGGGCCTGGCCCTGGAGTCAGATCGTGTTCGACCGACAACTCCGAAAGGGTCTCGATCACAGCGGTCAATTCGACATTGGAAAAACTGACCCGCGGAATACGGATCGCCCTGATTTTCGCGAGCAAGGGGTTCTCCCCGTTCACGTCCCGCTCCTGGTCCAACTCGGGTTCAAACACCATTGGCCTCTGCCACAAACGATCGACCTCGTTGATCATGTCTTCGCGGGTGCGGGCCCGGTTCAGCCGATTCCCGCTCCTAAGGGCTTCGGCCAACTGGATCTGGAGTCGCCGCACTTCCGGGTGGTCGGGATAGCGAACCTCAATCTCAGCGAAGGTTTTTCCAGCTCCCTCATAGTCGCCACCCAAGAGCTGGGCACGGCCCCTCCGGATCGATCCGGAAAGCCAATCATCCGCGGGATCTAGTTCGCTATCCTGCGCCTCTGGCAGATTGCCACGGGCCCGTTCAAGAAGAATACGGGCCCGACGCTCCGAGTCAGGCATGGACTGGCTGGTCGCTTCCCCCTTTGCGGGAGTTAACCCTTCCCCGTCGGGCGCATTTTGCGGAGTCCTCGAAAAATGCACTAACATTTGAAGCACCGACTGATCATCCGGATGTGCCTCCAGATAGGTTTCCAGGATCCCGCAGGCCTCATTATGCTGACCGGCATCGCGCATCCGCATCGCCTCAGCCATCGCATGCATGCTTCCATTGTCAGAACCACTCGCCCACGTATGGCCATCCGGACAGATCATGCAACCCAACACGCTCAACATGAGGATCCACCGGATTCCCACCCTCATTTTCATTTCCCATCTCATGGTCTATCCTCCCTGTATTCACTTGTGACAGTCCGGACCTCACCAGTGGGACGATGCCGAACCGCCCAATCACACAATGCCCCGGACGCTCTCATACCCAACAAGCGGACCTCGAAATCCCCGAAATCCACCGCATCTCCTGCCGAACGTATTTTTAAAGGCTCATCATCCACCTCAAATTCGATCGAGATTTGATCCGAAAACGCCATTTCTGCAGAAGATAGAACCACACTCTGCCTGGTTTCCGAATCCCGCACATGGATCACTCCCACGCTCTGGAGCGATCCATCCGAACCTGGGCATTTCCTGACCTCAAAGCCCAGTATCTCCGGCAACCCGATCGATCCGCCAGGCTCCTCACCGGGACTATACCGGATCACCTTCGCATCCAGAAGATCCCGAAGCAGCAGAACA
>JAFGAQ010000379.1 GCA_016933595.1 Opitutales bacterium
GATGCGGTCATCCTCGGAGGCTTGCTCGCGAGTGCGGAGGAAGCGCCCGGAAAGACGGTCGAATACAACGGAAAACTCTACAAAGAGTATCGGGGCATGGGGAGTCTTGGCGCAATGAATGACGGTTCAGCCGCCCGTTATGGGCATCAGCAAAGCGATGTCGGCAAAAAGGTGACACCCGAAGGGATCGAGGCCCTCAAACCGCTCGCTGGAAAGGTTGCCGATATTCTCAAGGATCTGATCGGAGGACTACAATCGGGGATGGGCTATGTGGGGGCTGCAACCCTCGCAGACCTCAAAGAACGTGCCCGCTACATCCGAGTAACGAACTCCGGACAACGGGAAGCCGCGCCTCACGACGTGGTGATCCTCGGCCAATAAGAAACACTGCCATGCGCTTCAGCTTCGCTTCGGGTCAGTGGAATGGGACAGGCCCGAAGGCGGCCTGCTTTTTTCGTGCTCTGGTTCTGGTCGCCTGGCTCGCGGGATCGGTGCCATCCGCACTTGCGGTGGACTGGAAACCCGATCAGTTGCTGCTCGGGTATGGGAGTTCAATCCCGGGATTCGGGGATACCACCGAGCGGGTGCAAGCTGCCGATTTTGCGCTGCGTTGGGACATGCCCTTGCGACAATGCGAGTGGGACGCCCCGGCATACTGGAAACCGGCCAGCCATCACCTATGGATGGAAACGACCTTCCACGCGATCCTCTCCGACACGGACACGGCAGACCGGCAGGACATTGGGCTGTTTACCTTCGCATTCCTGGGAGCATGGGTGTTTCCTTCCATGGAAAACGGTATCGAGCCTTATGTCTTTCTGGGTGGAGGTCCGGTCTACGTGGCGGCGGACATTGAGGGAGTCGGAGCGGATGTATGCGGTCACTATCAGGCTGGACTTGGGCTCAAGGGATTGCATTGGATGGGCCGCAGTTTTGAGCTGGGCCTTCGTTACCACCACGTATCCAACCTGAGCCTTGCAGAGCCGAACGTGTCCATGAATGCGGTCCGGATCGCCATAGGCTTTCCACTCTGAGACCATTTGATGCCTATAGTGCATCCGGAGTCTCGGAGCGCTCACGCAATAGAACACGACCTGTATTCATGTCTTGAGGATCAGCTCTGACTCCGGATTGGCATGGAAACACCCCCTACTCAAGGGCGACGGAAACCCGAAAACGGCATCTTCACTTATTGCAGCCCATGCGGGCGAAGCATGCCTTGACCGAGGCAATCTCACTGGCCCAATGTTCAGCGTCCCATCCCGCTTCAGCCGTCAGTAGCTCTCCCAGTGCCGTGAGCCAAGCTTCGGATGGGGCATGGGTCGAACCCACGTCGATCCGGCGAAACAGAAGATCGCAAAGCGATACCGCCATTTCCTCGCGCAAGGCATACATCACCTCAACGCGCAAGACGGGTTCTTCCAGAGATACTGGTTGGAGCCACTGAGGATGAGAAGACGCCCATTTGAGGACAGTGGCCGCGTGATATCCATAGCGATCCTTCAGACGCAACCAGACCGCTTCAGGGACTGCATTGGGAATCGCTTGGGCTGATGCGGGAACTTCCGCTAAGGGCATTGTGCGGATTTTCCTCCCCAATATGCGGCCGATATCCAGAATCACGCTCCGGGCGATTTCAGGGGCAGTCGTATATTTCACACTGTCGATCCGCAGCACACCCGGACGCGGC
>JAFGAQ010000380.1 GCA_016933595.1 Opitutales bacterium
TCATTGCGAACCGCTGCCACCTCCCGAAAGGGACTCCCATGGTCAACGACAACGACATCAATCCGGGATTCCGCGGAAGCGCTCCAGAGCGCCTCTTCGACCCTGGAAGCGATGATCTTTGCGACCGTCAAATCCGGAGCTTTCGAACCATCACATAGCGCGGGTGCGACATCGACACGGCACTTGCCATCCGCCCAATCGAGGAAGCTATCCACCGTCTTCCGAATACCCCTGTAAATCGCACTTCCCGATGCCAGTAGAAGCGGTTGAACCCCAATCCATCGCGCCCCCCGGGCAGCAACCATCTCGAGGCAATCGGACAACAGCAATCCGGGACACCCCCCAAGCGCGCCAGGATCGATCCGGTTACTATGGGCATAGGATGCAGCCCAGACCGGAATCCCAAGCGCACCTCCAAGCTCCGAAGCGAGCCGCCGCAGCCCCAACACCACCTCTGGCCGAAGCGAGCCGTTGTCGACCAACACGACCGCATCCGGAGAATTCACCGGTTCATTCATGATTCATCCTTATCGATGCCACTAACCAGATCAAATCGAAACATGGAATTGACAGCCTGCATCCAATGCACACCCGGGCTCATAGACGCCACACCAGCGCCATCCAAAATGTTTCTATCAGCATACGGAATGAGCATCAACCGTCTCAGCCCCATTTCTACATACAGGATTGCCATGCCAAGGATTCCAGCCATATACAGAAACACCGCAGGCTTTTCCATCCGTATGAACGCATCTCTCCTTCAGACCCTCTCATCCGCGATTGATCACAGGCTGTCCCGCCATTTCGTCGCCAAAACGGTGTTCATCAGCATGGCAATCGCCCTGTTTTTTCAAGTCCCATCGTTCAACGAAATCCCGGATTCCAAGCCTTTCCAAGGTATTATCGAGATCGGGCAGTCGCTGTTCAGTCAAATGGACTACGACACGGAAAGCCACATCGCAAAGAAGACGCTAAGACCACTCTGGCCGCTCATATCCCGGACGCTTCACCTATCCAACGCCTGGGCTCTCTATGGCCTGTTTTGCGTCCTCAACGCCATCCTGCTCGGACAAATCGCTGTATTTTTCCTTCGGGAGACGGGAAACAGACCCGTCAGCATGTTCCTGACCCTTGGACTTGCGAACACCTATTTTGGATTTGCCGGTTTCATTGATATTCAAGGCTGGGGGGATATACTTCCGTTTGTGTTGATTATGACAGCGATGGGATCCTCTAAACCCTTCGTTAATGGAATCTGCGTTTTCCTCTCATCACTCGGGGATGAACGCTCCCTCCTTTCGATCCCTTTTCTGTTCTTTTGGTATTGGCACAAGCACAGTGGATGTGCTCTTGAA
>JAFGAQ010000381.1 GCA_016933595.1 Opitutales bacterium
ATTCAGGTGAGAGCTCATCGCGCTTCTCTCCTCTGGGATTGCTTCTGGAAAAACTAATCCCTCTTCCCCGCACTTTTGTTCACGCCCAGCGTGGGTGATGCCCTCATCCCAACTTAACTGAAGGTATGGCTTGCGTTGGGTTGAGGTGGAGCGGGTTTGTTGATGGGTTCTCTCCTCTCGAGGGAAGGATTCTTTCCGCGAGAGGAGAGAACCCTTTTCGTGACATTCCCGTCGTCAAAATCTCGTACGAAAGCGTTGCATTTGAACGGGGATTCGCGTTTATGTTTCGGGTGATTTGGAAGTGAACGGATTCGATTAGGGCATGTGGAGGGAATTGCCCGTCCGGGCATTTCCGGAATCTGAGAACACGAAGATGGGCGATTTCATCGAGTTACAGAACGTCAGCAAGCGCTTCGACGATCTCGTGGCAGTCAACAATGTGAGCCTGTCCCTCAAACAGGGTGAGGTGTTTTCATTGTTGGGACCGAGTGGATGCGGTAAGACCACGCTTCTGCGTATACTCGCGGGTTTTCAAATGCCAGACAGTGGTTCCGTGCTGCTCAACGGGCAGGATATCACCCGGCTACCGGCGAACAAACGGGCCGTGAACACAGTGTTTCAGAACTATGCTTTGTTCCCTCACATGACGGTTTGGGAGAATATCGGGTTCGGGTTGCGCATGTCCCGCAAACCCTCGCAGGAGATTCGGAAAGAAGTGGGCGAAATGATCGAACTCATGGAGTTGGGGGATCATGCCCACAAGAAACCGCACATGATCAGCGGTGGCCAGAAACAGCGGGTCGCGATCGCGCGCGCACTGGTGAACAAGCCCCAACTGCTCCTGTTGGATGAACCGCTGGCGGCATTGGATTTAAAGCTCCGCCAACGCATGTTGATCGAGCTCGACAGCATCCATGATGAGGTTGGGATTACCTTTCTCTACATCACCCATGATCAGGGTGAGGCGATGAGTCTTTCCGACCGTATCGGGGTGATGAACCTCGGACGGATTGAGCAGATCGGCACTCCGGCCGAGATCTACGAGGCACCTCAAAGCAGCTTTGTGGCAGCCTTTATCGGGGATACGAACTTTCTCAATGGACGGGTTTGTGAGATGGTCTCGGCGGAATACTGCCGGATTGATGTTGAAAGCATCGGCAGGGTCATCGCCTGGAACGACAAGAACCTCAAGCCAGGGGACTCGGTGAACCTTTCGGTGCGTCCGGAGAAGTTCAGGCTGTTCCGGAACCGTCCGCCTGACAGTGAGCACCGCAATCTCGTTCAGGCCAAGGTGGTGGACCTCATCTACATGGGGTCATCGACCAAATACCGGCTCGAATGCGGGGATTACATTCTGATTGTGGAACAGCAGCATGGCCGGTATCTGCTGGACGAGAAGCCGATTACCTGGGACGAGACCATTTGGTTGGGTTGGCATGCCGAGGATGGCTACATGCTACAGCGCTATGAGGAAAAGGATGAAGCCCTCATGGCTCTTGGGGAGGATATGACATGAGCGGGGAAAAAACCCGGAAAAAGGTGCCCCGTGATCCGTCCAGCCGATGGCCGGAAATCCTGTTGAGCGCACCCTCTCTCCTTTGGTTGTCGATTTTTTTCGTGATCCCGACCATCATCGTGGGGATGATTGCGTTCAAGCCTCCGTCCATTTACGGAGGGATCGGGGAAGGGTGGACATTGGACACCATCCGATCGCTGGCTCAGCCCAGCTATCCGCAGATTATCTGGCGCACGCTTTGGCTGAGCGCGTTGACCACGGCGCTCAGTATCCTGCTTGCGGTTCCGGTGAGCTACTGGCTCGCAACGATTCCTCCGCGCAGGCGCAACTTGATGTTGCTTCTGGTTATTCTGCCGTTCTGGACCAACTTCCTGATCCGGATCTTTGCCTGGAAGACCATCTTACACCCCGAAGGTTGGATCAAAAACGGGTTGATGGCGCTCGGGATTGTCGGAAAAGATGTTAGCCTGCTCTATAACGAAGGAGCGATCCTTTTGGTGCTGGTTTACACTTATCTGCCGTTTGCGATCCTTCCGATTTATGCGGCTGCGGACAAGTTTGATTTCAACCTGATGTCTGCCGCACTGGATCTGGGTGCGAACAAGCTGCGAGCCTTCTGGAGCATCTTTTTGCCGGGAATCCGGGTGGGTCTGATCACTGCGGTGCTGGTGGTTTTCATTCCGGCACTCGGATCCTACGCGATCCCTGAAATTGTGGGAGGTCCCAACTCCGAGATGATTGGGAACCGCATTGCCCAACGCACCTTTTCGGATCGTAACCTTCCTCATGCCAGTGCCTTGGCTGCGATTTTGGCGGCGGTTGTGCTGACACCGGTTGTCGTGATGCAGTTGCGGCAGATCGCCAGTACCCACAGGAGGCCATCCGCATGAAACCCAGCCGTTTCCCAATGGTGGTTTCAATGGTGGTGCTGGTGTTTTTCTACCTGCCCATAGTGTTGTTGATCATACAATCCTTCAACGCATCGAAATACGGCGGGAGTTGGCAGGGTTTTTCCTTCAAGTGGTATGGGCTCCTGTTCGAAAACCGTGCCGTGTGGAAGGCAACCCAGAATACAGCTGTGGTTGCCTTGTTTTCCACCATCTGCTCGACGCTTCTTGGGACCTTGGGTGCATGGACGCTCCATCATTACCGCAGCCGGATTCAGCACGCCCACTACCTGCTGGTTTACGCCCCACTGGTGTTTCCGGATATTCTAATGGGGATCAGCCTGCTGTTGTTCTTCGTCCATATGCATATTCCCCTCGGTTTGCCCACGATCATCGTGGCGCACATTACCTTCTGCACAAGCTATGTGGCCTTTGTTGTGCTGGGCAGACTTCAGGATTTCGACATGGCATTGATCGAAGCGTCGCAGGATCTGGGAGCCGGGTGGGGGACCATTATATGGCGCATTCTGCTGCCCGTTCTCGGGCCTGGAATTCTGGCTGGCGCCTTGTTAGCCTTTACCCTCTCGATCGATGATTTCGTGATCACCTTCTTCGTTTCCGGGCCGGGCAGCGCCACGCTTCCGGTCTATGTTTACAGCATGATGAAGATGGGGTCTCCCGCGATCATCAATGCACTGTGCACCCTTTTTATGCTTGTGACGTTTTCCATCGTGATTGTTGGTCAACGCATGCTCACCAAGAACATCCAATCCAGTCAGTCCCGCATATGAAAAAATACCTGATTATCGCCTGTGCCGCAGCGCTTGTGGCGCTTTCGTTTGGAACCATATCGTGTTCCTCCGGGAAACCGACGCTTCATGTCTACACATGGGCGGACTACCTTGACCCCGATGTGGTAAAGGATTTCGAGAAAGCCAACGGATGCCGGGTGGTGCTGGATTACTTTGATTCCAACGAGACCATGTACGCCAAAATCAAGGCGGGAGCGAGTGGCTATGACGTGATTTTCCCCACCAGTTATCAGGCCGCCATCATGTATCAGGAAGGACTCCTGCATCAGCTGAACCATGATGCTTTGGCCAATCGCGCGAGCATCGATCCAAAGTATTTGAAGCGCAATGCGATCGACGCCGGTATGCTCTACAGCGTGCCCTATATGCTTGGCACGACGGGTATCGGATATCGGGCGGACGTGCTGCCTGATTTGAAGCCCAGTTGGTCGGTCTTTTTGAATCCGGTTGTAAAGGGGAGATCCACCTTGCTCAATGATATGCGTGAGACCATGGGTGCTGCTCTTCTGTCCCTTGGCTACAGTGTTAATTCGGTTGAGGAATCGGAAATCGCCGCTGCCGCAGAGGTGGTGAAGCAATGGAAGCGGGAAATCGCGAAGTTTGAAAACGAGCAATACAAGCCGGGCCTCGCCTCGGGTGAGTTCCTGCTTGTGCATGGTTACAGTGGCGACATCTCTCAGGTGATTGCGGATAATCCGGACGCCAACATCCGCTATGTTCTCCCGGAGGAGGGATTTATGGTCTGGTGTGATGACATGGTCATACCGGCGGATGCTCCGAATGTTGAATTGGCCGAAGCGTTTCTTGATTTCTTCATGGACCCGGCGATTGCTGCGCGGAACATGGAGTTCACCCTTTACAAAGCCCCTAACCAGTCCGCCTACGCCCTTGTTTCCGAAGAGCTCAAGAATGACCCCAGCGTTTTTGTTCCCGATGAACTGATGGAGAAATCCGATACCGTTCGTTTGATCGGAGATGCCATCACGCTCTACTCGAAGTATTGGGATCAGATCAAGGCCTCCGAGTAG
>JAFGAQ010000382.1 GCA_016933595.1 Opitutales bacterium
CAAACGCTTCATCAACGGGGTTCTCGACCGCTTCAAAGAAGGGCTCCATCGCCCCTTCCGTCAGGCAGCCGGCGGGTCATCCGGAAGTGATGGCCTCAAGGGCCTCATCGACTGATTCGCTGACAGTCGGGAACGGTTGACTCACCTCCTTTTTCTTGCTGCATTTGGACGCGGCATGAATCGTATACCCCGTCCAGTTTTCCTTATCGCCGCCCAACGAACCGGGACCAATGTGTTCGGACGACTCCTGGACAACAGCGGATTGGTTGACCATTACGGAGAGGTCTTTGATCCAAACAAAATCCACGGCAGGTTCATGTCGTTTTTCCACTACATAAACTCCGAAAACACTGCGAGGGATCTTTACTGTCTGCCGAACGAGACCAACATCCGCACATTGTTCGATAAGTGGCTCGAAGATTTCCTTGGTATGGGATCGGCTCCTTACGCTCTCTTCGATATCAAACAGAACGCACTCCATCACTTCAATACATTGTCTCAACCCCAATCCGATGCGCCTTTTCTTATCCGAATGGCCAGAGAAAAACGCATTCCAGTCATTCGAATTGTCCGGAAAAACCTCTTCGAACAGGCGGTATCGTGGCAAGTAGCCATTCGATCGAATGTTTGGCATATCCCGGAAGGAAGCAAACCGTCCAATGACGACATACGCTTCGAGATCTCAAGAGATACTCTGCTAAAAACCCTATGGGGATTGAATGAAGACAACTTGCTGATTTCGCGGTTTCTTCAAGGTTACCCGTCTTTGATGGAATTCCAATATGAATCGATGTATCCAAACCATACTCACTTAGATCCATCTGTCTTGGAACTCCTTTCTGATGTTCTTCAAGATAATCGCCTACTCAGCATACCAACCCTCCTTCCATTCGGAAAAACTGTGAGTCGACCAATCAATCACATCTCCAACATCGAGGATGTCACGGATTGGTTGAAGGGAACCATCTTTGAGGATATGCTTCAGGATTCCATGGAAAGCTGATCCGCTCCGGTTTGTTTCCTCCGCAACAATGCGCAGACATTCCTCATTGATCCCAGTGCTTCCTGGGTCTATCATAAGGATTTTTCACGACTAACCCAGAAATACCACAGACATATGAACTACCGCATTTTAGGCAAAACCGGATTCCGGATTTCCGATATCTCACTGGGTACATGGCAGGTGGGTGGCCGCTGGGGTGATCCGTTTGACGACCGCAGCGCCGAACGCATCCTCAACCACGCGATTGATCATGGGGTCAACTTCATCGACACCGCCGATGTCTACAGCGACGGCCTCAGTGAGGCAGCCGTAGGTAGGGTTGTAAAGGCCAGGCGCGAGCGGGTCTACGTGGCCACAAAATGCGGCAGACGCATCCAACCACACCTAAACTCCGGATACCAACCCTCGGTTCTGCGCGGATTTGTGGAAGACAGCCTCCGCAACACCGGACTTGAGACCATCGACCTGATTCAACTCCACTGCCCTCCGACCGAAGTCTACTATCGGCCCGAGATTTTCAGCCTCTTTGATGATCTAAAGAGAGAGGGCAAGATTCAAAACCTCGGAGTGAGCGTGGAAAAAGTCGAGGAAGCCTTGAAAGCGATCCAATTCGACAACGTCACCACCGTTCAAATCATCTTCAACATGTTCCGCCAACGCCCTTCTGAACTCTTCTTCAGGGAGGCAAAAGAGAAGAAGATCGGCATTATCGCCCGCGTGCCGCTGGCAAGTGGCCTGCTCACCGGCAAATTCTCAAGGTCCACAACCTTCGCAGCGGGAGACCATCGCAATTTCAACCGCGAGGGAAAAGCTTTTGATAAAGGGGAGACCTTTTCGGGCATCGACTACGACACCGGACTCGAAGCCGTGGAAAACCTGAGGACCGTATTTCCCGACAACCCTTCCCTCGCGACCATCGCCCTCAGATGGATCCTTATGTTTCCGGAGGTATCCTGCACCATACCCGGGGCGTCCACACTCGACCAGCTTCAGAGTAACCTCGGGGCATCGTCGCAACCCGAAATCAGCGCGAGCCAGATGGATAAAATCCGCCGAATATACGATGAAAAGATCCGGCCGTTGGTTCATCATCTGTGGTAAAGCCGCCGAAAACAGAAATGTTCACGATTCCTCCGGATTTATCCATTTCTGTGCTTGACTCGCCGGATCTGAATTGATTCGGTATCGAGCTTTAATCGCGGGGTAGTAGCTCAGTTGGTTAGAGCGCCTGCCTGTCACGCAGGAGGCCGCGGGTTCGAGTCCCGTCTATCCCGCCATTTTTTTTCCAGGGTCTCAGGGATCCCGCAGCTAAGCATGACCCAGTCCATTGACGTATCCGCCCTTCGGAAGGACTATTCCGAAAAGGGGCTTCACCGCAAAGACCTTCTCCCCGACCCGATCGACCAGTTCCGTGTTTGGTTTGATCAGGCGGTAAAGGTCCAGCTTCCGGAGCCCAACGCAATGGTGCTCTCCACTGTGGACGCCGAAAACTGCCCGGATTCACGCACGGTGCTGCTCAAGGCATACGACCGGAAAGGCTTTGTGTTTTTCACCAATTACGAAAGCAACAAAGCACACCAGATCGCATCCAACTCAAACGTGAGCCTCTGCTTTCCCTGGTTTCCAGTCGAACGCCAGGTCATCATCCGGGGAACAGCATCCAAGGTATCCACCGCCCAATCTTTGAAATACTTTCTGAGCCGGCCCTTTGGCAACCGGATCGGGGCATGGGTATCCACCCAGAGCAAGGTTATTTCCTCCAGAAGCCTGCTGGAAGCCAAACTTAGGGAAATGGAACAGAAGTTTTCCAACGGTGAAGTGCCCCTCCCCTCATTCTGGGGGGGCTATGTGGTGGAACCAGTCTCCGTCGAGTTCTGGCAGGGCGGCCATAACCGGCTCCATGACCGTTTCCGATACCGCAAATCGGACACCTTAGGCGGCAGCTGGCAAATCGATCGCCTTGCTCCTTGAAGATTGCATTGTTCCAGATTTTCGTCCAACCTTGCGGGCAATACGATGAAAACCAAAGCCCGACAGCGCCTGATTATTTCGAGTGCCTCCGGTCCCGATTTTTCGAAACGGATGGGCTTGGAACACCTTCAGGATCGCCTGAACATTGAAGAGCGATTCTCCGGACGCCATCCCGGCTTAAAGCGACTGATCATCCGCTTTTTCCGCAAGAATTTCTTTCGACTTGGCATTCACAGCTTTTTGGCACTTATCGGGAAACGGGCGCAGTGCAGGCAGGAGCATTCCACGCCCATCACCCGAATCAATGCGATTGAGTTTCCCGACAGGATCAAGGGAACACCCGAATCCATCCGCATCCTACACCTGAGCGACCTTCACATCGATGCGTCTCCAGCTCTGGCCTTCTACGCGGCGGATCGCATCCGCAACCTGCAGCCGGACTTCGCCGTCATCACGGGAGACTATTTTAATGGATACAAGATCCCGGACGCCAAGATCCATGAACTGCTGGATCCGATTCTGGAATGC